>DEYX01000287.1 GCA_002365025.1 Hungatella sp. UBA3147
TCTGCGGCTACCACAATCGGGGCGCTTCTTGCATTTGCGGCAGGCAGGTTCTTTTTAAAGGACACCGTCAGACCAATGGTAGTAAAGAATAAATATCTGAATAAATGGTTGTTTGACAATACTGGAAAAAACCAGTTGTTTGTCCTCGTCATTACAAGGCTTGTTCCGGTATTCCCCTATAACCTCCAAAACTTTGCCTACGGCATTACAGATATTAAATTCAGCACTTACATGATCGGTTCTCTGGTTTTCATGCTTCCTGGTACCGCAATGTACACGGTTGGAACGGCCGGGCTTGCGGACAAAGAAAACCGGATGCTGTATATGGGGATCGCGGCGATATTGGCAATTGGGGTGATGGGAATGGGGGTATTCTTAAAGAGGAGATACATACAGGAGGAGCAAGATGGAAGATAAGCCGAGATTCATGGATCCGGATGCATGCGTTCATTGCCATATCTGCCGGCAGCACTGTCTCTTTCTGGAAAAATATAACATAGATATCGGCGATAAAGAAAAGCTGGAGGAGCTTTCTTATCACTGCTTTTTATGCGGCAGATGTTCTGAAGTCTGTCCCAAGGGAATCGACGGAAGAGAAGTCGTTTTAAGGATGCGAAAAGAACAGGTTCGGAGAAATGATGGACAGCTTCGTGAAAAAGGCTACGGAATGCTTGTAAGGGAAAAACAGAACTATTTATTTCAGAACTACGGTCTTGGGGCGAAAAAGAGCGTCCTTTTTCCGGGCTGTAATTTCCCGGCCTATTATCCCAAGACGACCAGATACCTGATGGAACTGTTTCGGGAAAGAGCGGGTGCAGGGACAGTATTTGACTGCTGCGGAAAGCCCATTGCAGAACTGGGAATGGAGAAGCAGGAAGGGGAGATTATTGGAAGAGTGGAGAGAAAGCTAAGAGAAAACGGCGTGGAGGAAGTGATTACCCTCTGCCCAAACTGCTACGCTTATTTAAAACCCCGACTGAACGTAAACGTAGTGAGTATATATGAAAAACTTCGGGAGCTTGGGATCGGGAAGATGATTGAGGGAAGGCTCACCATATTTCCGCCTTGCCCGGACAGGGAAAATCAGGAGCTTCTGGGTTTCATACGTGCGTTCTTAAAGGAGGAGCCGGAGCTGATCTCTCTTGTGCAGTGCTGCGGGCTTGGAGGCTGCGCCGGGAGCAAAGAAAAGGATCTGGCAAGACAGATGGTTTGCAGCATCGGACAGGAGAATGATAGGACCATTTATACTTACTGCGCTTCTTGTTCGGGGAATTTTGTTAGAAAAGGATACAAGGATACAAAGCATATTCTTTTAGAAATATTAGAGAGAAACGAGGGGCCGGACACAGGCAGGTCTGTGGTAAACCGGATCATAACGAAATACCGGAGAGAGAAAAATAATGGTTAAAAAAAGTAAATGGATTAAGAAATTCGTGTTGATGTTAGGAATTGGGGTTGGGATAGCAGGTTATTATGGAATTCCATCGGTAAAAGAAACCATAAATCAGGTATTTAAAATGTTTGCCAGCGGCGATTTTGGAGTGATGAAAGATTTTATCGCATCCTGGGGGGCGTATGCAGCTGTAATATCCTTTGGGCTTATGATATTTCAGTCAATAGCGGCTCCTCTGCCAGCCTTTCTCATTACCTTTGCAAATGCCAATCTGTTCGGTTGGTGGCAGGGAGCGATCCTCTCGTGGACAAGTGCCATGGCGGGAGCAGCGCTGTGCTTTTATATTGCAAGAGTTCTGGGAAGAGATGCGGCAGAAAAGTTTACAAGCAAGGCCGGATTAAAGCAGGTGGATGCGTTTTTTGAAAAGTATGGAAAAAGTACGGTTCTGGTCTGTCGTCTTTTGCCCTTTGTATCCTTTGACCTTGTAAGTTATGGGGCAGGACTTACTTCCATGTCTTTTGGCTCTTTCTTTCTTGCAACCGGAATCGGTCAGCTTCCGGCGACCATTATATATTCCTATGTGGGAGGAATGCTGACAGGAGGCGCAAAATTATTTGTAACAGGACTTATGATCTTGTTTGCATTGTCGGCGTTCATTGTAATGGCAAGAAAAATATACGTGGAAAAACAAAAGCAAAAAGGAGAGAAGTAAGAATGGGTATTTGTGAAAGACAGCATACCACCTTTGAAGAAATCCAGGAATTATTCCTCCAGGGAATTGACTGTTCTCAGGTAGTTGCAGGGGCGTTCGCTGAAGAATTGGAAACGGATAAGAAACTGCTCAGGAAGGTTTCTGCTTGCTTTGGGGGAGGTATGCAGTGCGGGGAAACATGCGGCGCTGTTACGGGGGCTTTGATGGTGCTTGGAATAAAGTACGGACACAGCGAAGAGGGAGATACCGGGCAGAAGCAGGTAATGATGCAGAAAACCGGGGAATTTAAGAGGCTGTTCGGGGAGAGATATCCTTCCTGCAGCTGCACTGATTTGCTGGGGCATGATATTTCCAGGAAGGAAGAACTGGTAAAGGTGAAGGAGAAGGGGCTGCTTCTTCAGTTCTGCCCCAAGGTTGTGGAAGATACAATAGAAATTTTAGGAAAGATTTTATAAATGAGACGGGCAATTATCATATTTACAAGGGTACCAATACCGGGAAGTACGAAGACCAGGATGATGCCCCAGCTTAGTCCGCGGCAATGTGCAAAGCTTCATATCTGTTTTTTGAAGGACATAAAAAAGGAATGTGAAAAGTGTAAGGCAGGTATTTTTGTCTGTTATACCCCGGATGAAGATAAACAAAAAAGGGATCTGAAGGAAGTAATGGGAAAGCAAAGAGGGTACTTTCCACAACGGGGGGAACATCTGGGAGAACGGATGTACCGTGCATTTGAAGAAGTATTTGCTATGGGGTATGAGGAATGCATTCTGATTGGAACCGATGTGCCGGAGCTTCGGTCCGATGATCTTAAGCGGGCATTTGAAGTGCTTCAGACCCGGGATGTGGTGTTCGGGAAGACCTTTGACAGAGGATATTATCTCGTAGGGATGAAGAAAGCCCGGCGGGAGGTCTTTGGCCTTGACCGGTATGGGCATGGAGCAGTTTTAAAGGAAACCATAAAGGCACTTTCCCAGGCTGGAATTACGGTAGGCTATACGAAGATGCTTTGGGATATGGACACCCCATTGGATTTAAAAGAGTACCGGAAACGGATGGGTGTTAAGAAAGAGCTGAAACAGACAGAAACCGGGCGGTATGCGGCTGGAATCACTCCGGTCTCTATCATTATCCCCATATATAATGAAGAAAAAAGAATTGTAATGTTTCAGGAGCAGTTAAAGGAACTGCAGGGGAAATGTGAAATATTATTCGTGGATGGGGGGAGCACAGACCGCACACTGGAATTATTAGATCCCGGATTTACCGTGCTGCATAGTGAAAAAGGCAGGGGAAGGCAGATGAACGCGGGAGCGGAAGTTAGCTGCGGAGATATTCTGTTTTTCCTCCATTGTGACAGTGAGCTTCCGCCAAAGCCACTTGCGGAAATCAGGCGGGTGATGAGGGATCATCAGGCAGGCTGTTTTGGGATAGCATTTCACTCCCAAAACTTTTTCATGTTTACATGCAGGGTGATTTCCAACCACAGAGTTAAGGACCGGAAGGTCATGTTCGGAGATCAGGGGATTTTTGTGGACCGGGAGTTATTCTTTGAAACTGGAATGTTTCCCGAGATTCCGATCATGGAAGATTACCAGTTCTCATTGACATTAAAAGAAAAACAGGTGAAGCTTGGGATGGCAGGGAGAAGAATTTATACATCGGACAGGCGTTTTCCAAAAGGGACCGTACCAAAGCTAAAGCTCATGTGGAACATGAACCGGCTCCGAAAAATGTACCGGGACGGAGTTTCCATAGAACGAATCTCGGATATGTACCGGGACATCAGATAGGGGGGAGAGATATGGATCAGATACAAGGATTAAGAGAATACATCAGATGGAAGGGATACCGGGAAAGGCTGGGGCTTCCTAAGGAGGTTACAGAAGAATACCGGATGCTGGCTCAGGGTGAGTATAACAGAAACTACCTGTTTCTTCACCCGGTGACAGGGAAAAAGCTTATTCTGAGGGTGAATTTTGGAAGCCAGATGCATCTTGAAGATCAGATTGGATATGAATTCCGTGTATTGGAGCTGTTAAAGGATTCGGGACGCACGCCAAGCCCCTTATATGTGGATGGGACAAAGGAGAAGCTTCCATTTGGAGTAATGGTAATGGAGTATCTTCCCGGACATGCATTGGATTACGAAAAGGAACTGCTTTATGCAGCAGACTGCCTGGCGGATATACACAGCATTGACCTTGGGAGGAAAACGCCGCTGGTGGCACCGGACAACCCTTTAAAAGCAATTTTGGAAGAATGTGAGGAGATGTTCCGGACGTATGAAGAGTCTGCACTTGGAGACGAAGGTAAGAAAAGAAAAATACGCAGGATGCTGGACAGAGGCTGGGGAAGGGCAGACAGTCTGCCAAAGCCAGCCTACCGGTGCTGCATTAACACGGAGCTGAATTCTACGAATTTTCTTATTAACGGGGAAGGAAAAGGAAATTACTTAATTGACTGGGAAAAGCCGATTTACGGTGAGCCGGCACAGGACCTTGGGCACTTTCTTGCACCTACCACAACCTTCTGGAAGACAGATGTGATTCTGGAAAGTGAACAGATGGGGAAGTTTACCGATGCGTATATCAAAAAGGCAGCAGGGAGATTTAATATTGACGGCCTGAAAGAACGGACCTGGGCATATATTCCCGTTACGTGCCTGCGGGGAATCACCTGGTGTGCAATGGCCTGGGTGGAATATAAGCAGCCGGACAAAGAAATAATCAATGAGTCAACAGCCCGTAAACTGGAGGCGTATTTAAGCCATGGATTCCTGGATAAAATAGCAGGATTTGTTGGCTGATAGTAGATATATAATATATGGAATAAATGAATCGGTAACTATGGCAGTTCCACTATATGAAGTGGAAAGGCCTTTATAATCACCATAACACGGTGCTGAAAAAATATATACGCACCGGAAAACCAAGGAGGAAATATTTATGAAAAAGAAGTTTTTATCAGCTGTTTTAGTGTCAGCAATGACGGTATCCATGATTGCGGGATGCAGCTCTGGAAATAAAGCAGAGAAGAAAGAAACAACGGCAGTGGAACGTACAGCAGCAGAAAGCACTTTGGGAGCAGAAGGTACAGCGGCAGCGGAAAGTACATCAGCAGCAAAAAACACAGGGAAAAAAGAATACCAGTTTGTATCTGCAGGGGATGCAGTAAAAGCGGCAGCTGACGGAAAAACTCATGTCCTTGATGTAAGGGAGTGGTCAAATTACGGGGCAGGGAGAGTTGCCAATTCGGAATGGTGTCCCATCTTCCCGCTGGAAGACGAATCCCTGGCAGATCAGATGAAAGCATATGCGGAAGAAAATTTAAAGGATGGTGAGAAAATCTATATTATCTGCAACAGCGGACAAAGAGGAGCCCAGAAGTCAACAGAGGTGTTAGAAGAAGCCGGAATCGATGCAGCCCTTATTTATACAGTTGAAGGGGGAGCAAAGCCCTGGCAAAAGAAAAAGGTGCGTTGACAACAAACCGTGCGGAAGAAGGTATAGACTGGCAGTATGCAAAAGCAGCAGATGTGATTCCAAAGAAAGATGCTCAGATCGTGGATGTGCGTGATGATGATACATATGCAGGAGGCCATTTGGAAAATTCTCTTCAGATTAATTTAAAAGAATTTGAAAGTGCAGATGCACAGACCGCAATGTATGAACTGGCAGCAGAAAAGCTTAACAAAGATGAGCCGGTATATTTCTTATGCTACAGCGGAAATAAATGCGCAAAGACAGCGATTTCTGTGTTAAAGGATGCCGGCTTTGATGAAAAGAATCTGTTTATCATTGAAAACGGGGCAAAAGACGGTGACGTTCAGACGGCATTTGTAAAATAATAAGCCTGCAGGAAAACAGTGAAAGACGGAGAAAAGATATGAAAAAAAGAATTTCGGCAGCGCTTCTGGCGGTTGTTATAACTCTTTCCATGACGGCCTGCGGGAACAATGAAGGACTAAAAGAAGAGAAAAAAACGGCTTTAGAAACAGAAGAGATGTCCTTTGACAGAATGAAGGAGGAAGCAAAGGGCACTACCGTAAGATTTTATGGATGGGGCGGGGATGAGAAGCTCAATGAATGGCTGGACAATACCTTCGCAACGGTAATGAAGCAAAAGTATGGCATTACCATGGAACGTGTCCCAATGGATATTGATCAGGTGTTAAGCCAGTTGTCAGGAGAAATCCAGGCGGGCGAAAAGGACGGAAGCATTGACATGATCTGGATCAATGGAGAAAACTTCCGTTCTGCAAAAGAAAACAATATGCTCTACGGGCCTTTCGCGGATAAACTCCCCAATTTCCAGGATTATGTAGATGCAACGTCCGAAGATGTAACACTTGATTTTGCGTACCCCATTGAAGGATTTGAAGCTCCTTATGGAAAAGCGCAGCTCGTGATGGTTGCGGATACGGCTGTAACCCCGGACTTGCCCAAAAGCGCTGAAGACTTTAAGGAATTTGTCCGGAAGTATCCGGGAAAGGTGACTTATCCGGCGCTACCGGATTTTACAGGAAGTGCGTTTGTAAGAAATATGATCTATGAGATCTGTGGATATGAACAGTTTTTGGATATGAAAGGGGATAAGGAAACGGTAAAAGCTGCTGTGGAACCAGCTATGGCATATTAAAGGGAGCTGAATCCGTACTTATGGAATGAAGGAAAAACCTTCCCGGATTCTTCAACGACCCTGGACAATATGTTTTCAGACGGGGAGGTCTTACTTAACATGACCTATGATGCCTACGGAACTGCTGTTAAGATAGCAGATGGGGCATATACGCAGACAACACAGTCGTTCCAGTTTGAGAAAGGGACTATCGGTAATACCAACTTTATGGCCATTGCGGCAAATTCCGGGAATAAGGCAGGAGCAATGGTGGCAATCAATGAAATGCTGTCTCCGGAAATTCAGGCTGACCGTTATGATGCATTGAAGGTCATCCCGGTTCTTGACAATTCAAAGCTTTCAAAGGAACAGAAAGCATCATTTGATGAGGTGGAGCTTGGAAAGGGAACGATTCCCCAAGATGAACTGTTATCAAAACGTCTTCCGGAAATGCCGGCTGAGCTGGTTCCCATTATTGAAGAAATATGGACAGAAGAAGTGGCAGGAAAATAATGAAAGATAAGCTGATGCCATACTTGCTTTTGGCTCCCCAAATATTGCTTACCATTTTGTTTATGATTGGATTAGTAACTGGAATTACCCAAAGCTTAGGGGTAATTCCAGCTTTTGGGTTAAAGAAGCCAACGCTTTTGTATTATAAGGAGGTTCTGTCACGGCCGGATATGATGAGATCGGTGCTGTACAGCCTTAGGATTGCGCTGTTTTCATCGGCTCTTGCAACGGCAGGCGGCATATTTTTTTGCGGCGTATGCGTTATGGGAAAGAAAACTCAGGGAGCAGTTATGCGTATCATCCAGCTTCCGATCATCGTGCCTCATGTGGTTGCGGCGCTTTTTGTCATCAATATTTTTTCCAGAAATGGAATCCTGGCCAGGGCTGTTTATGCGCTTGGCATGATACAGGAACAGCAGCAGTTTCCAATGCTTATCTATGATCCTCACGGGATCGGGATCATCATGGCATATCTGTGGAAGGAAATTCCCTTTATTATTTATTTCGTCATCGCACTGATGGCTAATATAAACGGAAGTCTGGGAGAGGCAGCGACAAATCTTGGAGCGAAAACGTGGACGGTGTTCTGGAGGGTGACGCTGCCATTGTGCAGAAATACAATTATAAGCGGATTTTTGATTATTTTTATATTCGCACTGGGTGCGTATGAGCTTCCTCTTTTGCTTGGGGCCACGGTACCCAAGGCATTGCTGGTTCTTGCGTATCAAGAGTACATTCATCCGGATTTAAGACACCGGTCTTATGCCATGGCTTTAAATGGAATTATTATCATAATCTCCCTTATCAGCGCACTGCTATATTTTCTGATGATGCGGAAAAATGTGAAATGTTTAACGGAAGAACAATAGGCCATGAAGAATAAAAGAAAGTCAATATTTATAAGCATGATGCGGTTCATTTTGCTGGCTGCCATTCTTATTCCGGCGGTCATTCTGCTTCTGTGGATTTTCACGGAGCGTTGGACTTGGCCGGATCTGGTGCCTCAGGTGTTTTCAAAGAGAGCCATATTAGAAATAGCAGGAAGAAAAAAGGAGCTTTTGCAGATACTCTGGTCAAGCATTCTGATTTCCACGGTTGTAGCAGTCTTATCTGCGGTGATCGGTATTATGACAGCGAGAGCCATATTACTATACCGTTTCCCTGGAAAGCAGCTGGTGTATTTTTTTACCATCCTTCCATTTATGGTTCCTGCAACCGTATTTGCAATGGGGATACAGATTACGTTTATTAAAATGGGGTTAAACAACAGGATTGCAGGGGTCATCATTGCTCATCTGATCTGTTCACTCCCTTATGCCGTGCGCCTCATCATGGATGGGACGGCGGCTGTTGGAAGCAGACTGGAAGAACAGGCCAGAGTCCTGGGAGCATCTTCTTTTCAGGCCTTTTACAAAACGTCTCTGCCGATGCTGACGCCTGTAATTCTTTCAGCGGTCAGCATGTCATACATCGTTTCTTTCAGTCAGTATTTTCTCACGCTGATGATTGGAGGAGGAAATGTAAAGACCTTTACGATCCTTATGGTTCCCTATCTGCAAAGCGGAAATAGAAACAGCACCTTGTTTCTGGGCGTGACATTGCTCGTGTTTGGGGTGTTTGAATGGGCGGCAGGCCACTATATGAAACATGGGGCAGGAGAATTTTATACATCGGAATGAGATGACAAGGGAAAAGGGTGAGATAAACAATGAGCCTTATGGTTGAAGATTTAAAAGTAGTCCTGCAGAAAAAAGAGATTCTTCATGGGATCAGCCTGGATATAAGGGAAGGGGAATTCATCTCGCTTCTTGGTGCATCCGGGTGCGGGAAGACAACACTTTTGAAAAGTATAGCGGGACTTCTGGAAATCGAACATGGAGAAATCCGGATCCAAAATGCATCTGTTGCGGGGGTTCCGCCTGAGAAAAGAGGGACGGTCATCGTATTTCAGGATTTACGGCTGTTCCCCCACATGACTGTGGAACAGAACATTGCATTCCCCATGGAGCTTCAAAAAGTGCCGAAAGATGTTCGGAAGGAAACAGTGGAAAAGCTGCTGGAAGAAGTGCAGCTTACGGGATATGAGAGCCGGAAAATAAAAGAAATGTCCGGGGGACAGATGCAGGGAGTTGCGCTGGCAAGAGCCCTTGCTGCAAATCCGAGAGTGCTGCTTTTGGATGAACCGTTTTCAGGACTGGATGAGTGCTTAAGGCTGGAAATGGGGAATCTTGTAAAGAAGCTTCACCGGGAGCGGAAGATTACCACGATTCTTGTGACCCATGAGAAAAGAGAAGCAATGCAGATGTCGGACAGGATTGCGCTCATGAGTGAGGGAATGATTTTACAGTACGACACGCCAAGGAATATGTTCCGTCATCCGGTTTCAAAGGCAGTGGCGGAATATTTCGGCAGGGTGAACTATGTAAAAGGAAGAATGGTAAACCACAGGTTCAGCAGCAGGCTCTTTGAGATGAGCACAGAGCTGGAAGACGGGGATTATGAGGCGATGATTCGGCCGTTTTCCGTAAAGCTTGAAAGAGAAGGGGCCTATACAATTACCGGAATCTCATTTATGGGAGAGATGGCGGAAGTGAAGATAGAAGTGCCGGAAGGTATAATATTAAGCCAGGTCATGAGTCATGAACTGGATAGGCTGGGGCTGGAAGAAGGGGGCCGGGCCGGTATTTTTATCGAGGAAAACGGAGTACTTGGTTTCGGAAAGGAGCGTAAAATCAGATGAAGCATGTGATATTTGACTGTGACAATACGTTTGGAGTAAAGGACTGTGATGTGGATGACGGACTGGCGCTGATGTACCTTCTTGGCTGTCCGGAGGCGAAAGTACTCGGAATTACGGCAACTTATGGGAACAACCGGTTAGATATTGTATACAACACCAGCAGAAACATGTTAAAAGAACTGGGACGTGAGGATATTCCGGTGAAAATGGGCGGGGAAAAATGCGGAGCTTACGAAAGTGAGTCGGCAGACTACCTTGCAGAGATGGCGGATAAGTATGCGGGAACATTATCGATTCTTGCAACCGGCTCTCTTACGAATCTACGGGGGGCTTATGAAAGGGACAATCATTTTTTTGAAAAGGTAAAAGAAATCGTGGTAATGGGAGGAATTACAAGCCCGCTTGTGTTTGAGAAAAAGGTAATGAATGAGCTGAATCTCTCCTGTGATCCCTTTGCTACGTGGACGGTGCTTACGAAAGGAAAGAATGTCTCGGTGATTACAGGGAATCATTGCCTGAAGGTGCTGTTTACAAGGGCTGAATATAAGGAGCGTTTATTCGGCTCAGACAACAGGGCCGCTGCATACATCCGGGAGAAGACGGATTATTGGTTTGGGTATAATGAGGAGGACTATGGCATCGGAGGATTTTATAACTGGGATGTGACCGCGGCAGTATATCTGATGAATCCGGAGCTATTTACGGATGAGAGGAAGACGCTGCTGATCTCGACGGAAGATTTGAAACGGGGGTATTTGCAGGAGTCTAAAGAAGGAAACTGTGTGTGTAATTTTCCGGTGATTGGTGAGGAAAATGCGTTTAAGGATCATATTTATGATGCGTGGATGCGGGTTCCCATGGATTAAGGCGGTGGGGGTGGATATGATATTTTGAAATACATTGAATGGTTTTATAAGAAGATGGTGATGACGCAGGGAAAAAGGGTGATGAGACCTTTCTCCCTGCGTCATTCAATTTTTGTGAATTTAATGGTAAATTCATTGAAAATATCAAGCAGCCTTGCAGTCAGTTCTTTGGATACATAGTTAGGCTTATTGCTGTGTAACTCCTTCATTAATGTATTTATGATATTGATCTGGGCAGACACATATTTTGGGAAACTTTTTAATTATTAAAGCCAATGATAGGGGGATTGCAATTTTGAAAAGACAATTATTCGTATAGTATGCTATAATTTTCAGAGACAACACGGTAGATAAAGAGGGAACAGGTATGAAAATAGCTATATGCGATGATTGTCTGGAAGATATCAGACAACTGGAAGAGTGTATTAAAGAAAGCAAGTTCTGCCCCCAAGATCAAGATTTTAGCGAGTATTTCAGTGGGGAGGCTTTGCTTGCTGATTATAGGGATTTTGATGTTATTTTTCTGGATATGAAAATAGGAGAAGGCATGAATGGGACTCTTACAGCCCAAAATATACGTAAGCGTGATACGAATGTAATTATTTTATTTTACTCTGAATTTGAATCACCAGCCAGTAGGATATCGTCCATACGGCCTTATGATTATTTGCTGAAGAAGTATTCAAAAGAAGAATTAACTCAATGCCTGGATATAGTATTAGAAGAAGTGCAGGACAGGGAGGAGTTACCCAGGCTGCCCGTTGTATGTGATGGTAAGATATTTATTTTACGGATATCAGATATTATATACATTCAAATATACAGGAAAGGAAGCCAAATATGGCTGACAGATAAAAAAACAGAGGAAATCTGGGGAAGTGGATTCTCCGAAAAAGAGCGTAAACAGACTATCGAAACTAAAACCAGGTTAAAAGAATACTATCAGAAACTGAAAGATTACGGCTTTATTTATGCCAGTGAAAGTTATATCATCAATGCAGAGAAGGTGGTATCCCGGCAGAAAGATTTTGTTCGGATGCAGGGCGGTCACAATCTTTCGGTAGTCAGAAGGATGAAAAAGGCATTTGACGAGGAGCTTGGTAAACTTTATGGAGTCAGGTATAATCGGGTGAGGACAAAAAAGGAATGATTATGGCACAAATGATATATGGGCCGGTGATGTACCTAAACTGCGTCTTTGAACTATTTTTATTATACAATTTATTGGAAGTTATATATCGGGCATATGATGACCGTAAAAGGATCCGTTTTATGGAGATTATTGGATGCAGTATGATGATTTTTTTAATCAATTGTATAAATGTGCCTACCATAAATTTATTTTGTGTACCGCTTATATATCTTTTCTTTGTATGGCTGATGTTTCGTATAAAACTAAAATATATCTTTTTTTATGTTTTATTTTATTATGCAATTTTATCGGTAACTGAATTACATTTATACATATCTATACTTTACTGGAAATTGATGTTTCTAAAGCTGATTTTGGTATGATCCTTTTTTTATTCATACAGAAGATATTTGAATTTGCAGTAGTACAGATGATGAAAAAACTGCACCAAGGCCATTATGAAAGTGGTAGTTTTCAATATTTAAGATGTTTGTTTATGCTTCCTATTGCATCCTTGGTTTTGCTAAATGGATTTCTGTTATCAGAGCAAAGTTCTTTCGGCTATTTATTAATCTGTGTCGGCGGGGTTTTATTAATCATATCAATTGTAATAGGCTTTTCTACTGTGGAAAAGCTATTAAAGGCAGAAGGAGCAGCCAGAGATGCTGAATTACTCGCTTTAAAAACAAAACTGGAACGAAGTCATTACCAAAGGATAGAGGAAATAAATCAGGATTATGCAGAATATTTACATGAAATGAACCGGATAATCAGGATCATGGAACAACTGGCATGTACTGATGATAATGTTGTGATAAAGGGTACGGTAGAGAAAGTTTCACAGATGGGAAGGTCAACGCTGAAGCAATGTTATATAAATGATCAGATCACAAACGCTATTTTTATAGAACGAGAAAAAAATGCCATGGATAAGGACTTAAATTACCAGGTGGATATCCAATCAGGAATAGATGTGAGCTTTATTGATGATTTGGATAAAATCAGTATGTTTGGAAATCTGCTTGACAATGCCTTGGAGGCGGCTGAAAGATGCAAGGAAGGTTATGTATTTGCAAGCTTATATAAGGGAAATGAAGCACTTGTCATATTAAGAATAGAGAACAATTTTAAAATCAAACCTCATAAGATAGGAGAGAAGTATTTTACAACAAAGAGCAAAAAGAGAAAACATGGTTTTGGGATTAAAAAGGTAGAAGAATTATCAGAAAAATATGGAGGCATACTAAAATGCTATGAAGAGGGGGATATCTTTTTAGCGGTGTTAATGTTGTCAAACATACCGAATTTGGACAATTAATCAGAATTTTTTGTGGCAATAAAATGGTAAATCTACCAAATTCGGCAAGTTAGTAACCAAATTTAACCGTTGCATTGAATTGTATGAAAAGGTGTGATATTTTTTAGAAGATATAGATAGATGTTTTATTGTGGATTTATATAGTACTGGCTGCCTATGGTAAAGAGCCATTAGAAATGGAAATGGCCTGCATTAACGAAAGCATTTGAGTTATTGATTGACAAACATAGAATTTATGTTGAAATGGAGGGAAATAGAAATGAAAAGTGTTGTAGTTGAAATAATGGAAAAAAGGCTTTCCCCCTATGGCTTTCAATATGCGGGGGATGACTATTTGCTTTGGATCTTTAGCCGAGAGACAGAAGGGGTGACCCAGTATATAGCTATGCAAAAAAATCGATGGGAAGATGCCTATGCACTAAATATATATGCTCATGGGGAGGGGCTGCCGGCTTTTAATTCAAAAGATCTTTCCAATGAACCTGAATACAAGTTTCAATTTTTCCGTTTTAACAGTGAGAAAGAACGTATAGCGGTACTGAATAAGCTGTTAGATATTGCTGAAAAATACGGAATTGATAAACTAAATGAATTGACCCAAAAAGAAAAATCCATACCATATGAGCCAATCATTTAAGCTGCCAAGAGGAATGCATTATTTTTCTTTAAGCCTGGTAACAGGCGCAGAACCCCACCCTTGTATCCATTGGCAGGTAACAAGGGTGGGGTTCTTATTTTGTTGTCCTGATTCCAATGCCTATTTTTTAAGATATTCATAAGTGTAGTGGTAAATCATGGCCTGATGAAACTTTTCATAATCGTGGTCATAGAGCGCCTTGATAATACGCTCATGCTTTTCAATCGTTATCTCAATGGATTTCGAGGAGAGCTTCGTGTTGTAATATTTGTCATAAGCCCAGAAGAAATCAATGATAGAAGATAGGAGCACATTGTCCACCTTGGAAAACATAGTTTTATGGAACATGGCATCTGCTTTTGCAAATTCAATGCCCAACGGTTTCGTTCCGGCATTATCTACACGCAGATGGTTTTGCATAATGGTTACCTGTTCGTTCATCCGGTCAATATCGGCCAGCCCGAGACTGTAAAAAGCTTTCTGATCAAAGCCCAGCTCCAGGACATGACGCAATTCCTCAATATAATCCTTGATCTTGCTGTCGTTGGAAGCGTCTACGTGAGAAATCAGTGAAGACATGAAAAAGTCGGAGTTAAATTCTCTGATGATGATACCGACCCCTGGCTTGGAAGTCACGACGCCGGTGATTTCCAGGGATTTAAGTGCTTCCCTGAGTACGTTCCGGCTTACGCCCAATGATTCACAGATTTCCATTTCGGTGGGAAGTTTATCTCCTGGCTGAAGATTGTGCTCTTTGATATATTGTTTGATTTCATCGTATACCTGTAAATATAACTTTCTGGTTTTTAAATTTTTCATATGTCAGCAATCCATTCTCAATTATATTTGTAGTACAAAGTAATAACTTGATTAATATTATAATTTATAAATATTAGTGTGTCAATAAAAGAAACATAAAAACTAAAATATTAACTTCAATAAAGAAATATATGTATAATTTGCACAAATAATAATCGTATATTCGGTGAGGTTGTTGGTTGACATTTAAAAAAAAGTTAATTAAACTTAAAATATCAATTGCAAGTTTATACTTTATACTACAAAGTACAAATAAGAAAGGGAGGTTATTTATGAAACAAAAAAAACTTGTAAGCATGTTATGTGCCGCATCCCTGGCCGCATCACTTTTGATCGGATGCAGTGGAAAACAACAGCCAGCATCAGAGACAGCGGGGACCGGAGAGAAGACTGAGAATGCCAGTTCCGGGGAGTCGGCGACTGGGAATCAGGGGACTGAAGGCAGTGAAACGCTTGGGACCCCGTTAGCGGATTTAAGAGTCAGACAGGCCCTGGCTTACGCGATTGACATGGATACGATTGTAGAGACACTGTTTAACGGCAAAGCGGAGGCAGCAAAAAGTTTTACCGCTCCGGGGGACTGGCTGAATGCGGATATTCCTACATATAAGTACGATCCCCAAAAGGCAAAGGAGCTTTTAAAGGAAGCCGGCTGGCCAGCGGATTATACCCTTGATGTGGTTTATTATTATGATGATCAGCAGACCGTTGACTTAATGACCATCATAGGGCAGTACTGGCAGGAGATAGGGGTAAAGGCCCAGTTCAGAAAGCTGGAAGGTGATCTGGCTGCACAGCTTTGGGTACCTCCGGTGGACCGGGTAAAGGGTCCTTCTGCAGTAAAATGGGATCTGGCCTATGCTGCGGTGGCTGCATTGGCAGAATCCGAATTCTATAACAGATTCAGTTCGACTGCATCCAATAACTCCACTGTTCCAAAGCAGGAGGGGCTTGATGAATTAATTATTTCTGCCAACGGGACCATGGATACCACCGAGCAGAAAAAGGCCTTTGGTGAAATCCAGAATTATGTAGCAGAGAATGTTGTTGCACTGCCTCTTTATCATCAGGTCTGCTTTATTTATACCAGCAAAGATCTTGATATGGCAGGGGCAGGATTCGGGAACGACCAGTTCTCATATGAGAAGCACATTCTGGACTGGAAGATCAGCCGGGACGACCGTACGTTGTATACAAATGGCGGGCCGCAGGAATTTTTCTGGTACCCATTGGTAAATCCGGGGCTCCTGATTAATACGGAACTGATTTTTGATAAGCTTATAAACGCAGATGAGAATTTAAATCCTAAGGAAGGTATGCTGGCCCAGGACTATAAGGTGAGTGAGGATTCCAAATCCATCGAGTTTACGCTTCGTGACAATTTAAAATGGCACGATGACCAACCTCTTACGGCAGAGGATGTTCAGTTTACGATTGAACTGATGCTTAAAGCTCCTGGTACTAATGCAGTTGCTTCGGAAGTCATGAAGGCAATCCATGGTGCCCAGGACTTTATTGACGGAAAAACAGACCATTTAGAAGGTATAGTGACCGATGGGAATAAGATCACAATTAATTTTGATCAGGTTTCCGCTAATGCTCTTCAGGTATTTGCCCAGTGGCCCGTTCTTCCCAAACACTGCCTTCTAAAAGCAGACCCGGCGGCTCTCCAGCAGGATGGATTCTGGCAGAAACCAATCGGATCTGGACCATACAGGGTTGGTGAAGTCGTTCTGAACAATTACGCGACACTGAAAAGATGGGATGGATATTATAAGACAGGTAACGGCAATATCGAGACAATTTACATGTCTGCAAGCAGTGAAAATGATGCAAACCTCGTAAAGAATGCGGGAGCCGGCAAGATTGACTATGCTTGGTCTAAGTCTACGGATGAAGCAAAGGCGATCGAAACCATGGATCATATGAAGGTCAATACGGCAAATATCAGATATACAAGATGCTTTTTTATCAATCAGTTTCCCCATGATGCAAATATTAAGTAATCTCTCATTGATAAAGCATATAAACGGTGGATCTGCCAGGGTTCACCGTTTATAACAGGAGGAATTAAATGGCTACTTATACAATCAGAAAGATTTTATCCTTAATTCCAATGATGCTAGTCATCAGCTTTCTCATTTATCTGGGAATTGAACTGATGCCAGGTGATGCGGTTGATTTCCTGATTCCGCCGGATGCGCTTTCCACGATGTCGGCGGAACAGCTTGATCAGATGAGAAACTCTCTTGGCTTAAACGATCCCTTTGTCATCCGGTACGTTAAATGGCTGACGGGCATCCTGCACGGCGACTTTGGTTACTCCCTGCAGTCGGGGGTGCCTGTTGCGGAAATTATGAGGAATCATATTTCGGCAACGATTGAATTATCCGTAGCATCTTTAATCATGTCTTCCGTATTCGGAATTCTTCTGGGTGTGATCAGTGCCCTGAAAAAGGGAAGTGTATTGGATCATATCCTGGACGTTGTGGGTATGATCGGTGTGGCGATCCCCCAATTTTTATTCGGCCTCATTTGTATCAATACATTGGCTCTGCATCACAGCATACTCCCGGTAGGCGGGCGGATGGCTTATGCAGGGCAGAACTTCATACAGAGATTGCCGTATTTAATCCTGCCGGCTACGGTCCTGGGCTTTTCCATGACAGCCGGTGTTATGCGGTATGCGCGGGGCAGCATGTTAGAATCCATGGGCAGGGATTATATGAAGACCGCAAGATCAAAGGGAATCCCGGAGTGGAGGGTGAATCTCCTGCACGGTCTCAGGGCGGCGGTAACCCCTGTTGTGGTATTGATCGGATTCCGGCTGCCCATGCTGATCGGCGGAGCGGTTGTTGTGGAGGAGGTATTCCAGTGGCCTGGAATCGGTGGTCTGTTCATCAAGGCCGTGCGGGCGCAGAACACTCCCCTTGTCATGATGATCGGATTTTTCTCCGTACTGATCGTTCTGGTATCAAGCATTTTGGTTGATTTAGTAACCGCAATGCTGGATCCCCGGATAAAACTGAGTTAGGAGGTATGGGATCTATGAGTGCATTAGAGAAAAAGATGGATCGGATCCTTGCTCAGGAGGAATCCGGGAGACCGAAGAAACGGTTGAAAAGCAGGGTATTAAGGAAAATGTTCGCCAATAAACTTTCCATTGCAGGTCTTATTATTTTTATCGTTATCTGTTTTATCTGCTTTGCAGCACCCCTGATCACGTCCTATTCATCCACAAAGATCGATTTAAGGAGCATCCTCCAGGCACCGTCAGCGAAACACATTCTTGGCACGGATAAAATCGGGCGTGATATTTTTGCAAGAATCCTGTACGGTGGGAGAATTTCCATTGCAGTAGGTCTTGGATCTGCATTGATTGCCACGCTGTTCGGTGTTTCTCTGGGTACAATCGCAGGTTATAAAGGAGGGCTGGCAGACGGGATTGTCATGAAGATTTCCGAGATCTTAATGGCATTTCCCCAGATGATCATGGTACTGATCCTTGTAACAATAACCGGGCAGAGTCTGTGGAATCTGATATTTATATTTTCCATTACCGGCTGGCCATCCATGTACCGAATGGCCAGATCCCAGATGCTTTCCCTGAGGGAAGAGGAATATGTCCAGGCCTTAAAGGCATTTGGCATAGGATCCATGAGGATTGCTTTTTATCATATGCTTCCTAACGCAATTGGCCCTATCTTTGTTAATATAACATTGTCAACGGCTATGTTCATTCTTCAGGAGACATCACTTAGTTTCCTGGGTCTGGGTGTTCCGCTGGAGGTAGCTACCTGGGGAAATATATTGAATGCGGCGCAGGATATCATGATACTTAAGGGTGCATGGTGGGTCTGGGTACCTACGGGTGTTGTGGTAACCCTGTTTGTTATCAGCATAAACTTTATCGGCGATGGCTTAAGAGATGCAGCAGATCCGTCTCAGATTGGTTAAGGAGGAAGGTCAGATGAGTCATGATACGGTAGTAAGTGTTAAAAACCTCCATGTGAACTTTTACAACAATGATCGCTGCAATCAAGTAATCAGAGGAATTAACTTTGATTTAAGAAAGCGAAGGATTCTGTGTATCGTAGGAGAGAGCGGATGCGGGAAATCGGTCACAGCTAATTCCATTATGGGACTGCTTCCGGATCTCTCCAGGATTGAAAAAGGTGAGATTCACTTTTATAACGATGATAAGGATATCCGGATCGATCAGCTAAAGAGAAAAGGAAGTGAAATGCGTAAGATCCGGGGAAATGGTATTTCCATGATATTCCAGGATCCTATGACGGCGTTGAATCCGGTATTTACCGTAGGATATCAAATTAATGAAGCACTTCTGTCTCATGGGAGAGCAAAAAACAGAGCGGAAGCTACAAAGGCCTCTATCGGGCTGTTGAGGGAGATGGGAATTCCTTTGCCTGAAAAGCGGTTTTATGAGTACCCTCATCAGTTTTCCGGAGGGATGTGTCAGCGCGCGATGATCGCCATGGCAATGAGCTGCAGGCCCAGAGTGCTGATTGCGGATGAACCGACTACGGCCCTGGATGTCACGATTCAGGCTCAGATATTCGAATTGATGCTGGATTTAAAAAATAACAATGACACCGCGATATTGTTGATCACCCATGATATGGGGGTGGTGGCCGAACTTGCAGATGATGTTGCGGTAATGTATATGGGAAATATCATAGAGAGCGGAGATGCCAGGTCAGTTCTGACAGAGCCTTCCCACCCCTATACAAAGGCACTGTTAAATTCCATTCCTGTTCTGGGGCGGGGAAAAACCCAGAAGCTTGAGCCTATCAAAGGTTCCACTCCTGATCCCTATAACCGGCCGTCAGGCTGTCAATTTGCTCCCAGATGTCCATATGCAGCACCGGTATGCGAGGAACGGCTTCCGGATGAGCGCCTGATTGCTCCCGGGCATATGTGCCGGTGCTGCCATGACCGTTTAAAAGAGGAGGGTCAGCATCATGAATGAGAATAAGGAGAGGAAAGAAATACTCATCTCTGTGAAGGGATTAAAGACCTACTACCCGGTCAGGAAAGGGATATTCAGGAAGACTGCCGGTTATGTAAAGGCGGTGGATCATGTGGATCTGGATATTTACAGAGGGGAAATCCTCGGGGTCGTAGGAGAATCGGGCTGTGGGAAAACCACATTGGGAAAAAGTATTTTGCAGCTGATCAGGCCGTTTTCAGGAGAAGTGATCTACCATTTCCCGGAAGGGGAGAAGGATATTACAAAGGTGCCGAAAAAGGAACTGGATGATGCACGTAAAAAGATGCAGATCGTTTTCCAGAATCCATATTCATCTCTAAATCCCTCTTTCACCATATTTGGTACAATGCAGGAACCGTTGATCCGGTTTGGGATGAAAAACAAAAAGGAAAGACAGGAGAAGATCGCAAAACTTCTGGAGGAGGTAAATCTTCCTAAGGAGTATATGGAACGGTATCCCAATGAGTTCTCCGGAGGACAGAGACAGCGGATTGGCATTGCAAGAGCGCTTTCCGTGGATCCTGAGTTTATTGTATGTGACGAAGCGGTTTCTGCGCTGGATGTTTCCATTCAGGCCCAGGTATTACAGCTTCTAAAGGAATTAAAGGAAAGGAAGAATCTGACCTATATGTTCATAACTCATGATCTGTCTGTAGTTGAGTATATCAGTGATCGTATTGCGGTAATGTATCTTGGACATATAGTGGAAATGGCAGAGACTCAGGAGATTTTTGAGAATACCCTGCATCCATATACGGAAGCTCTGCTTGGCGCCATTCCGATTGCTGATATTAACAGGCGGCGTAAGAGGATCCCGCTTCAGGGAGATGTCCCAAGTCCGGTGGATCCACCCGGCGGCTGCCCCTTTCATCCCCGCTGCCCCAAATGCACTCCACGCTGCAGGACGGAAATACCCAAAGCGCACAGAATCGAAAATAACGGCCATGAGCATCTGGTATGCTGTCATCTGGCCGAAAGCTTATAAATATGGAGGTTAAAATGAGTAAATTTCAAATTACGGATATTAAAGGAGTCATTCCTGCAACCATGGCATTTTTTGATGAAAAAGAAAATATCGACGAAGCCTGTACAAGAGATATGACAGAATTCATGATTGGGGCAGGGGTAAATGGGTTTTATTTAACCGGAAGTACAGGAGAATGTTTTACCATGACTCCAGAAGAAAGAAACCGTGTGGTGGATATCGTCATCGATCAGGTAAAAGGAAGGGTACCGGTGATCGTTCACGTTGGGGATATCGGAACCAGAAAGAGCATAGGTCTGGCAGAGCATGCAGAGGCAGCAGGCGCAGATGCCATTTCATCGGTTCCTCCTTTCTATTGGAAGTTTTCAAAAGAAGATATTTATCACTATTATAAGGATATTGCAGCATCCACCAGCCTTCCGATGATTGTTTATAATATTCAACTGGCAGGAATCATGGACAAAGACTTAATCCTTAAAATCGCTGAGATCGATCATGTGAAAGGACTGAAATATACCGCCAGAAGCCATGACGAGATGGGCTCTTTAAAAGAGATACTTGGAAAGGATTTCATGATCTATTCAGGGTGCGATGAGATGGCATTTTCCGGACTGTGTTTTGGAGCGGATGGGCTAATCGGTTCCTTCTATAATGTAATCCCGGAAATTTATGAAAAAATATATCAGTGTGTTCAAAACAGCGATATCCCGGGAGGCATCCGGCTGCAGCGGATTGCGGATGAATTTATCTTTGCCTGTCTTCAATATGATTTCCCATCCTGTGTACATAACCTGATGCGATGGAGAGGACTTGAAGGAGGATATTCCAGGCGGCCGTTCTATAATTATAAGGATGAGGAGCTTGCCGGTTTAAAGATAAACTTAAGGCAGATCAGGGAAAAGTATCAGGCCGAGGATCTGGAAATATTCCATTTTTAAGAGCAAAGCCTCCCCATTTTTAATTATAAAAAATGGGGGGGCTTTGCTCTGTCAGCTATAGGTACAATACTTCATTTAATATAAAGATATTTTTATTTAAAACATATTGACAAAAAAAGAAAACAGAGTATATAATTACTATACATTATCAATAATTTTATACTGACTACTTAAACGTTTCAGTAAAAATCGGGGAGGTGTTTTCATGCAAGATTGCTATATGCCCACGGGGAACGAATTTGTCAGCCTGCCGACATTGAACCAGACTACGGCTTCGATAGAAAGCTTTACGGTGCTGCATATGGGCTACAAAGGGATGCTGGCTTTTTGGGGCGGCGAAAGCGAACCTCTCATACGGCCTTTTGTGCAGGCGGAGGAAGGGGATCTGCTCTGTGATTTGGAATGGCAGCGGGAAGGTAACTGGATTCCCAGGTTTGAATCGGTGAAGGAAGGCGTTCGTACAGAGGGGATTTTTCTGGCTCCCATAGGACAGAAGGCTTTTGCCATACGCTTGACCGTCACGAATCATTCCGGCAGAGAACGTAAGATTTCCTGCGGTGTCAGAGGGGCGTGGGGAGATGTGACCCACAGCGTCAACGAGGATAAGACGGTTACGGGACAGAGAAAGGTCTACCGCTCCGGCTGGAATGAAGGACCGGTCTTTGATTTATCCATTGGAATGCCGGTTATGGCATTTGCACCTATGGCGGCATTGCCTGTTAAATGGGAATTTGAACAGAATGAGGAAATACGCTACAAAGGGACCCATGTTTGCCTGTTAAAATCCGGCGAGTCAGCGGTACTGGACATTTTCTGGGGCGTGGGTTTTGAAGAGGTTGCTGCGGCCACGGCGGCTAAAGAGCTTTTGCGGCAGAGCTTTGATGCGGTTTATAAGGAAACTCTGTGCTGGCTGACGAAGCGGCAGAAAACAGTGGGCATACAGTCAGTGGATTCCCTGTTAAACAGGAACTTGTTTTTTAACTTCTTTTATGCTACGGGTATGACCATGGATACAGAGGAAGTGGTCATGGTCACTTCCAGAAGTCCCAGGTATTACGTCAGCGCAGCCTATTGGGACAGAGACAGCCTGCTGTGGAGTTTTCCCTCTATTCTTAAAGCGGACCCAGAGTATGCAAAGGAACTTCTTAATTATGTATTTACCCGCCAGATCAGACAAATCGGCATTCACAGCCGTTACATAGACGGGACAGTTTTGGAACCGGGATTTGAACTGGATGAACTCTGCGCCCCCTTAATGGCTCTCAGCCGTTACGTAAATGCTACGGGAGATGTTTCTGTTTTGCAGGAAAGCCATATTGAGAGAGGAGTAAAAAAAATCCTTTCGATTCTAAAGACAAAGCGAAGTGAGATCCTTCATCTGTATGAAACTTTTTTACAGCCTACGGATGACATACGGGTTTATCCTTATAGCACATATAACAATGTTTTAACTTGGCGGTGCCTGCGGGATCTGGAGAAGCTGTATCGAAATATATGGTCTACTGAAACGCTTAAGTGGCTGGAAGAGGAAGTTTCGTGCCTGTTTGACGCCATTAGAACCCATTGCAGGAAGGAGTATCAGGGAAAAATGATTTTTGCCTGGTCCGTAGATGAGGATGGGAACTGGGACGTGTACGACGAACCGCCGGGAAGCCTGGAGCTTTTGCCCTATTTAGGTTTTTGCGGCAAGGAGGATCCTGTTTGGCAAAATACAATTGAAATTTTACGAAGTCCGGATTACCAATACTCTTTTGCCGGAAAGCCATTTTCTGACATTGGCTGCCCCCATGCACCCCACCCCTGGATACTGAGCGTTGCCAACGGGCTGGTCAGCGGCAGGAAGGAAGCGTCTTTAGACTTTCTGCGCAGGGCTTCCATGGACAATGGAATCGCCTGTGAAAGTGTAGATGAAATGACAGGTGAATGTACTACGGGGGCCGCGTTTGCAACTTGTGCCGGATTTCTGGCCTATTGTTTAATGGAAGGGCTGAATGAGGGAGGTGTGGATCATGATTCAGTATGAACCATGGAGGATTCGCTGTGAGGGCAGAGAAGATCCACAATTTTTGGAAAGCATATTCAGCCAGTCAAATGGCTATCTGGGTTCCCGGTGTACGTTTTATATAGATGGGGCGAAGGCTTACGAGCGCTGTAATTATCTGGCGGGCGGCTTTGATTATATCAGTCCAGGTGTCACTGATATGGTGAACTTACCGGATTTGTTTCACTTCCAGTTTTCTCTGGGGACAGGAGAATACCAATCCTTTACCCAGACCCTTGATATGCGCAACGGCCTTTTTGAGAGGAAGTCGGTGTGGAAAGATAAGGAAGGAAGAGAAACGCAAATTGACATTTCCCGTTTTATCAGCATGGACAACAAACACGTGTCAGCCCTTTCACTGGAATTGACGGCATTAAACTACAGCGGGAATGCAGCTGTTTTCATGGGGATAGACGGGAAAACCGTGAACCTTCCTGTGGATGACGACCAGACCAAGGAAAACTTGGATACCGTGTCTTTGCTCTCTGTTTCTGAAACAGAAACGGGGGAGGACTACTGTTTCCTGAAGGCTGACAGTAAAGCTTCCGGTCGTTTGCACATAGCCATGACTGCCCGGATTTTCCAGAACCAGGGGACTGCAAAGGACGCCTCGACACCTGACTGTCCGGCGAAAGAACTGAATATACCTCTTGTGGAAGGGGAAAAGGTGAGGATTGAAAAGATTCTTTATACGGAAGCGGTTCTGGTGGATTCAGAAACGTTCCCCCAAGGCAGGCAGGACTTGCGCCCTCATGTCATATACCGTTCTTTTGCGGAACTGCTAAAAGACAGCGAAAGGGCCTGGAAATCCCGCTGGGACCAGGCCGACATAGAGATTACCCAAAAAGGAAACGACAGCACCATTCAGTCCGCCCTGCGGTACAATTTATTTCAGCTTATTCAAAATTGCCCCTTTGAGGATTCGACAGTCAGCATTGGCGCAAGGGGCCTGACCCATGGGCGGTATAAGGGCTGCTGTTTTTGGGATACAGATATTTTCCTGCTGCCGTTTTACCTGTATACGGACCCGCAGGCCGCAAGAAATCTGATCCTGTTTCGCTTAAATACTCTGCCGGACGCAAAGAAGAACGCAAAGGCGCTGAATCTGCCGGGGGCCAGGTATCCGTGGATGTGCGCCATAGGAGGAATAGAACAGTGTCAGAGCTGGGACATCGGGCGTTGTGAGATTCACATTACCGCAGACGTAGCCTATGCGGTTGATAACTACTTAAAGGTTTCAGGAGATGAAACCCTGGATAGCCAGTCAGCGCAGCTGTATGTGGAAACCGCAAGATATTGGGCCGGTAGATTTTCCTATGACCAAAGAAAGGATGTATATAACCTGCTCTTTGTGAAAGGACCCGACGAATACTGCGGCGTTTCGGGAAACAACGCCTATACGGTACTTTTAGCCCGCCATAATCTCCGGCTGGCTTTGCAGGCGGTCCAGAGAAAAAAAGCGGCAGCTAACGCTTCGGAAATGAAAACATGGCGGGACATCATAGAAAAAAGCCGGATTGAGTATGATTCAGACAGGGACTTGTACATTCAGGATGATAATTTCCTCCGGCTGGAAGCATTTCCTGGGCAGAAGGCCGGGGATGGAAGCGCAGCTTACCATCAGTACGATTTTGACTGGCTCCAAAGGTATCAGGTGTTAAAGCAGGCGGATCTGGTACTGCTCATGGTCCTGAAGCCGGAATGGTTTACGGACCGGGAGCAAAAGGCAATCTGGGACTGTTATGAACCGCTGACACTTCATGATTCCAGTCTAAGCTTTGGGATTCACGCCTGGGCGGCGGCATATTTGGGCCTGGAGAAGAAGGCTTGTGAATATTTTGATAAAAGTCTGTTTCTGGATCTGGAAAACCGGATGAAGAATACGGGGCGGGAAGGCATTCATTTGGCTGCGGCAGGGGCCACCTGGCAGTCGGTGGTTTTTGGATTCGCAGGTCTGACACTGGGAACCGGCGGCAAGCCGGAGTTATCTCCAAAGCTTCCAAAGGACTGGGAACGATTATCTTTTCACTTTTATATCAAAGGAAAACGGTACCTGGCGGTGATTGATGGAGAGGGCGGAAGGATAGAAGCGGAAGAGGAATAAAAAATGATAAGGAGGAAGGTGATTTTATGAAGAGGCCTGGTTTAAAGGATGTGGCAGAAAAGGCGGGGGTTTCCATAGCCACGGTGTCTTATGTGATCAATAATACGCCCTCGCAAAGCTTAAGTCCTGAAACAATTAAGCGGGTAAATGATGCCATAAAGGAATTGGGATACATCCCCAATCTGGCAGCCCGCACCCTGGTAAACAACAAAAGCAATTTATTAGGGGTGCTGATTCCCCAGACGGAATCAGGAAAAGAATTAATGTTCTCCAATCCCTTTTACGGCGATTTCATGTCGGCGGCAGAGTATACAGCCCGCAAGAGCGGTTATCACATCATGATTTCCGGAGCCGATTCCGGCCAGACTTATGCGGAAGTGGCAAGGACCCGGGGACTTGATGGAGTGATCGTGGTGGGGATGAATGACGACGAGGAATGCCGTCAGTTAAAAACCTTGAACATCCCAGTGGTATTGGTGGACAGTTACTGCGAAGCTGCCGGCTTTCACAGGGTCAGCGTGGATGATATGCAGGGCGGGTACATGGCGACGAAGTATCTGCTGGAAAAGGGACTTAGAAGGATTGCCCATGTGACTGGGCATGTCAATGACAGGGGCGTGAATTTCCTGCGCCATAAGGGGTATGAAAAGGCACTGGGAGAGTACGGATTAAATCCGGAGAAATCCTTGTTATTTTCGGGGGAAGTGTCCTTTGAATACGGCTGTGAAATGGGTGAACATCTGGCTGGGATGGCCGGACGGCCCGACGGGGTGTTTGTTTCCGCAGACATTCTGGCGGTTGGCTTATGTATGGGACTGCGCGGGAGGGGCGTTAAGGTTCCAAAGGACATTTCCGTCATTGGTTTTGACGATTCGCTGCTTTCCAAAACCTGTGATCCGCCCCTTACCACCATACATCAGGATGTAGCGGCAAAGGGGACGGAAGCGGTGAAACTTCTGATAAATGAGAACCACACACTACAGAACAAGGTATTTCCATTAACTTTGGTAGAAAGGGGATCAGTGCGCTGATCCTTTTACAAAAACAAAGCAACATCCATTCTTTCTATTAAGGAGACAGTTTATTATGATGAAGTTAGCAAAAAAATGTAGATGGGCCGCAAGTGCAATGGTATGTACCGCAGTTTTACTTTCAGGCTGCAGTTCCAAAACTGCTGAAAAACCCGGAGCAGGAGAGGCGGTCACAATCCGCTTGGACCAGTTTTCGGGCAGCGGTGCATCTGAGGGGGCACTGAAAGAAATGATAGCAAAATTCAACGAGCAGTACCCAGGCATCAAGGTGGAACTGCAAAGCTTTGGTTATGACGATTATTTTACTCAGCTGCAGTCTAAAGTCGTCGGCGGCAGTGCGGCAGACGTATTTGAATTGAATTTCGAGAATTTTGTAGCCTATGCGTCGGAAGATGTACTTTTGGACATCGGGGCTCTGATGGGGGACACTTCAGGCTTTAACCAGACGGCTTTGGAAGCCTTTCAGTTCGAGGGAAAACAATTTGGAATTCCCAATTCCTTCTCTAACGTAGTGCTTGTATACAACAAAGATTTATTTGATAAGGCAGGAGCCGCTTATCCCACCGACGACTGGACCTGGACGGAAATGTTAGAAGCCGCAAAGAAAATCCACTCTCTTTCCGGGGACACCTACGGCTTGTACCGCCCCGTAAGTTTCCATGAATTTTACAAAGGAGTAAAGCAGAACGGCGGAAGCTTATTAAGCGGGGAGGGTGAGAAGTTTACGGTTAATTTACCGCAGAATGTGGAAACCCTGGAAATCATGTCCGGTTGGGTGACAGACAGCAATGTTATGCCTTCAGATGCACAAATGGGCGGCATGGGCGACTGGGATTTGTTTAAATCCGGACGCCTTGGCATGATTATAACCGGAATCTGGGCCTTCAGCGATTTTACCGAAAACTGCGATTTTGCCTGGGATGTGGCGGTGGAGCCGGGAAAAACCGCGAAAGCCACTCATTTTTTCTCAAATGCCTACGTGGTTAACAAAGAAACCGCCAATCCTGAAGCTGCCGCTCTTCTGGCTGCCTTCCTGGCAGGAAGCAGGGAAGCTGCACAAATCCGAGTGGATTCAAGCTGGGAACTTCCGCCGGTTATCTATCAGGACGTACTTGATTCCTATCTAAAGGTATCCCCGCCGGAGAACCGGAAAGCTGTATTTAAATCTCTGGATTATCTGGTAACACCGCCGGTGGTGAAACAGCAGTCTGAAATGCAGGAGATCATCACCAAGCACTTAAACAACGCCATTTCCGGGAACGTTACCGCTAAAGATGCTCTTGATGACTGTCAGGCGGAACTGGAACAGAAAATCAAATTAAACTGACATTTATTGAGCCTGACAGGAGGGAACTGCTATGTATAAAAAACAGGGGGTAAGAGCCTTTATCTTTCTTTTGCCAAGTATGGCCGGACTTGTGTTATTTAATTTGATTCCTATTTTTGCCTCGCTACTGCTCAGCCTCACCGATTGGTCCGGGTTAAGCAGGGTAAGGCTGTTCCACGGTTTTTTTCAATTTGTCGGCGACAAGTTCGTGGGGTTTTCCAATTACTCCCAACTTATCAAAGATCCTGAATTTTGGATGGTTTTGGGGCATAACGCCTATTTTATACTGCTGTACCTTCCGCTGGTCCTGCTGTTTTCCTTAATGGTTGCCCTGATCATTCAGAGGAAGAGCCGCATGGCCTCTGTCTACCGGATGCTTTACTACATACCGGTACTGACCAGCTGGGTGGCTGGAGCCTTGATCTGGAAATGGATGTTAAGTCCGGAATACGGACCGATTAACAATGCCTTATCTGCCATAGGGATCAAAGGGCCTTTATGGCTCCAAAGCGAGAGTTGGGCAATGCCCTCTATCGTCCTTGCCAGCGTGTGGAAGGATATGGGTTTTTACGGAATGATACTGCTTAGCGGCCTTTTGGCCATAAATCCGGAGTATTACGAGGCTGCCGAGATTGACGGAGCGGGTTATTTTCAAAAGTTTAAAAGCATCACTCTGCCCCTGCTGTCACCGATTTTGTTCTATGTCATTATGTTGTCCCTGATCAATGCCTTTCAGCTTTTTCCGCAGATCATGGTCATGACCAAGAACGGTGACGCAGGGCCCAACGGGGCCACCATGGTCATGGTGGAGCGGATTTACAAATACGCCTTTAAATTTGGCCGCATGGGCTATGCGGCGGCCTGGTCCTGGGTGTTGTTTGTCATTATTTTTGGTTTTACCGTACTGCAAAACTTGCTGCAAAGAAAGTGGGTGTACTATGAGTCGTAAAGCGGCATCCGGAGTGTTATACCATTTGACGGCTGTTTTGCTATCGGTCGTAACCTTGCTTCCGTTTTTCTGGATGCTGTCCACTTCTTTCAAAAGCTACGGCGCAATCATGGCCCTGCCCATACAATGGATACCCAAAAACCCGACCTTTAAGAATTTCTCTGATTTGTTCAGTAAAGAGGGAATGACCGTTTCCATGTTTAATTCCCTTGTGGTCTCCATCAGTTCCGTAGCCGTGACGATCATCAGTTCCGCCATGGCCGCTTTTGCCTTTGCGAAACTGGATTTTAAGGGGAAGAACACCATTTTTCTGGTTTACCTGGCAACCATGATGATCCCTTCCCAGGTGCTGTTCATCCCCCTTTACTTACTTATGGGAGAGCTGAAACTGGTAGATAGTCTGGGAGCTTTGGTACTGCCCAGTATATTCAAGGTGTTTGCAGTGTTTATGCTGCGCCAGCGCATGATGACGATTCCTAATGTCTATATGGAAGCGCCCGCTATTGACGGCGCGGGAATTTTTACTGTCTTTGTACGGATCATATGTCCCATGTGCAAGTCCAGCCTTGCCACTCTGGCAATTATCTGCTTTATGGACGCATGGAATGACTACTTACTGCCATTGGTCATGCTGACCACAAAGACAAAGTTTACCCTGCCCATTATACTAAGTTCCTTAAACGGGCAGTACAAAAGCGAATACAACTTACTTATGGCGGGAGCATTGGTTTCCATGCTGCCGATTCTGGCGGTATATGCTATGGCGCAGAAATATTTTGCAGCAGGATTACAGGTAGGAGGTGTGAAAGGATGAAGTGTTTGCTTGCTGGTCAGGCCGTTTATGGATTTGGAGAACGGTTTGACGCATTGAATCAGGAGGGGCTTGCCCGTGAAAATCATGTTTACGAAACCTTTACCAATCAGGGGGCCTCCACCTATTTGCCCATTCCCTTTGCATTGACGGACGGGGGAGGGGGTCTTTATGTGGACACAATGGAGAAGTTTACCATATTCACGGAAAAAACCGCTGACGGGATCGTCTTTACGCTTCCGGACCAATATGATGTGCGGACATTTACGGGAAAGCCCTTGGAGGTACTTAAAGAGTTTACGGCACTTACGGGGCGGCCCAGAGTGCCGCCGGACTGGGCTTTTGGCCTTTGGATGTCCGCCAACCGCTGGGATAGGCAGGAGGTGATAGAAGAAGTGGTGGAGGAAGCCGTCAGGCAGGGGATGAAGCCTTCTGTGGTGGTAATCGAAGCCTGGAGCGATGAAGCCACCTTTTACCGTTTTGACAAAGAACGTTTTCCCGATCCGGAAGGGATGATCCGGGACCTTCACGAAAAGGGAATCCGTCTGATTCTCTGGCAGATTCCGGTTTTGAAAAAGCTGGAGCCTTGGCGCACTTGCCCGGAACACGAGGCGGACTGCGCCAAAGCGGTCCAAAAGGGCTTTGTCGTTACCAATGCCGACGGATCACCCTATCTGATTCCGGAGGGGCGCTGGTTCGGCGGTTCCATGATACCGGATTTCACCAATCCGGGGGCCTGTGACTGGTGGTTTGGGAAACGGCAATATCTGCTTGATATGGGAGTGGACGGCTTTAAGACCGACGGCGGGGAGTTTGTATACGACGACGGCGCCCGCTTTTTTGACGGTCGGACCGGTGCCCAAATGAAAAATGGTTATGCCATGGTTTATACCAGAGCCTATACGGACTTTATAAAAGATGACCGTATGCTTTTTTCCAGGGCCGGATATACGGGAGCTCAGACCACGCCTATGCACTGGGCCGGGGATCAGCAGTCCACTTGGGAAGAACTGCGCCATGTGGTGACTGCGGGTTTAAACGCCGGATTGTCGGGTCTGCCCTTCTGGGGCTTTGACCTGGCGGGCTTTGCGGGAAAAATGCCTTCCGCCGAACTGTATCTGCGGTCCTTCTGCCTGGCCTGCTTTGCACCGGTCATGCAGTGGCACTCGGAACCGGCTTCCGGCCAGTTTTCCGATCTTCTGGCGGCTTCGGAAGAAGAGATCAACGACAGAAGTCCATGGAACATGGCAAAGGTGACAGGCAGGCCGGAAGTCCTTGATATCTGCCGGAGGTTTACGCAGGAAAGAGAGCGGCTGCTGCCTTATATTCTTAAGGAAGCAAGCGTAAGCGCAAATACGGGCCGCCCCCTTATGGCCGCACTGGTAATTGACTGGCCGGAGGATAAAGAAGCGTGCGCAGTGGACGACGAGTATATGTTTGGTTCACAGCTTTTAGTGGCTCCGGTTTTAGAGGAAGGAGTGGTAGGAAGGCAGGTATATCTGCCAGAAGGAAATTGGAACGATTATTGGACAGGAGAACAGACTACAGGTCCATGCCGTATTTACAAAGAATGCCGGGCGGGAGAACTATTGGTCTGGCGTTTGAACTAGTTTAACAAAAAGAAACCATTTCACAAGGAAATAACACTTATGAAAAATGGAGGGGACATATGAGAAAGAAGTTAATGGCCATTTTACTGAGCATATGCTGTATCTTGCTCAACGTTTCACCAGCCTTTGCGCTTGAAGGAACGTGGCACAATCCTTATGGATTAAATGATATTTATGAAATAGAACCTACCGAGCGTTCACCCAGGAATCCAGTAGCAGGCCAGTCCGTGCGGATACACAGCACCACCTGGCCTGTGGAATCCGGCCAGACGGTTTGGATTTCCTACACCGTTAACGGTGTCAGAAAGGCGGACGTAGGCGCAGGCTGGTCCTATAACAGCGGGAACAATTCTTATTGGGAGGCGGATTTGGGCTCCTTTGCAAAAGGAGATACTGTGGAGTATACGGTCCACGGGGACGTAAATGGCACGAACGCCAAATCCATCGGTCCCTTTACCTTTCACGTGACCGACTGGGAAAAAGTGAAATCCGTATCTTTAAATTCCTATAACAACGGAACCGTCCTTTTTGATGTGACGGCGGATACGGGGAATTTCTCACCTAAGCTGGCTCTTAGCTTTACGGACGAGGAGACGGTGCGTTTCCAGCTTTCCCCAAAGGGGAACGGAAAATTTGCTTCCGGTATTTCCGGTTACACCGTGACGGAAAATGCCCAAAAGGTGGAGATAGATACCGGAAAACTGCGGGTTACCGTTACAAAGAACCCATACGCATTAGAAGTGTTCAGTTACGAACACAACAGGGTTTTGACTTCTAACGGCGGAATGGGCAAAGAGATGTCCTGGCTGACCGACGGAAAGGACGTGATCGGGCAGTTCCGGGACGGATACTTCTCCCCTTCAGATGAGCGGTTCTATGGTTTCGGAGAGCACTATGACGGTGTGGAGAAACGGGGAGAGGTGGTTGAAACCTACATTTATAACCAATACCAGAACCAGGGCAGTAAAACTTATTTGTCGGTTCCCTTTTTCGTTACCAGCAAAGGCTACGGAATTTACTTAAATACCACCTGTTACTCCAGGTTCGATATGGCAGCAGCCGATGGGGACCGGTATGTGTTTGAAGCTGACACGGAACATGTGGATTCGCCCCTTTTGGATTACTATCTGATCAGCGCAAGTACGGCTGCGAAAGTGGTGGGAAAATACAACACAATTTCCGGTCTGCCCCAGGAACTTCCCAAATGGGCCTTTGGGCTTTGGATGTCAGCCAATGAATGGGATACCCAGTCAGAAGCGCTGGAAGCCATGAACCAGTCGAAAAACAACGACATTCCGGCTACGGTTTTAGTGCTGGAACAGTGGAGCGACGAAAACACTTTCTACGTCTGGAATGAAGCCACCTATACGCCAATTCAAGGCTCGGCTGCTTTCCGCAATTCGGATTTCACTTATGGCTCTAAATGGCCCAATCCAAAGGCCATGACAGACACTCTTCATGAAAATGGCATAAAACTGGTGTTGTGGCAGATACCCGTTTTAAAATACACGCCTTACTCCTATGCACAAAAGGACAATGATGAGGCCTATATGCTCCAGAAGGGATATGCCGTTTCCGACGGACATAATGGGGCCTACCGCATACCCGAATCAGGGTGGTTCGGAAATAGTCTGCTGTTGGATTTCACCAATACCGAGGCAGTCGATTGGTGGATGAACAAGCGCTCATACCTTTTTGATGACATTAAGATAGACGGCGTAAAAACAGACGGCGGAGAAATGGTTTGGCGTAAGGACACTTCCTTCCATAACGGCAGTACTGACCTTTCCATGCGAAATGCATACCCTAACGCCTACATAAAGGGTTATAACGACTTTGTGAAAAAAAAGACAGGCGAAGGAATCACCTTCAGCCGGTCAGGGACCGCAGGCGTTCAGTCCGCCGGAGCCTTTTGGGCAGGAGATCAGACCTCCAGCTTTTCCGCTTTCCGGGATGCTCTCAGTGCCGGTTTGAGCGCCGGAATATCTGGAGTACCTTTCTGGAGCTGGGATCTGGCTGGGTTTACGGGGAACTTCCCTTCGGCTGAGCTCTATAAGCGCAGTACCCAGATGGCTGCTTTTGCCCCGGTTATGCAGTTCCACTCCGAGAAGGCCAACCCCTCTCCCAGTGAGGAACGCTCCCCCTGGAACGTTCAGAGCCGCACTGGTGACAGCAGTATCGTTCCCATGTTCCGCAAATACATCAACACCCGTATGAACCTGCTGCCCTATATTTTCAGCGAGGCGCAAAACAGTGCACAGGGCGGAACACCTATGATGAGGGCCATGTTCTTAGACAATCCGGAAGATGCCAACGCCTATGACCTAGAAGAACAGTATATGTTCGGGCGCAGTCTTTTGGTGGCGCCTGTGGTCCAGGAGGGACAGACAGTAAAGAGCGTATACTTACCCGAAGGGGAATGGATCGATTTCTGGCACAACGCCCTGACCGCAGGCGGCATGAAGAAAGACTATTATGCGGATGTGAACACTATCCCAGTTTACGTGAAATCCGGCAGTATTCTGCCCCTTAACTTAAACAAAAACTATGAGATCGGCGGTTCCATCGGCAATGATGTGGAGAATTACGAGAACCTTACGTTCCGTATCTACCCGGAAGGGGAAAGTACCTATACCTTGTCCCACAGTGACCGGAGTACCATGACGGTCCGGGCAACCGAGAATTTTGCGGCTGGTACGGTAACTGTTCATCTGCCTTCCTGCCAGATTCCAATCACCACGCAGGTCTTTGGAAACAGACCCGGGGGTGTAAATGCAGACGGTCAGACAATGCAGGAAGTGAAAACTCTGGAAGACTTAATAAAGGCGCAGAGTGCGTACTACTACAACGAAAATGAAAAGCTTACCTATATCAAAACCCCGTCCGGTCCGGCTAAGAAGATCGAATTAAACGGTGTAAACAAAGCGCCTTATGAAGCGGAACACGCATCCCTGCATCAGGTTTCCACCAACACGGATTACAGCGGCTATTATGGGGAAGGCTTTGTAGATCAGTTTGCGGATAAGGGTGACTGGGTGGAATTTGAGGTATATTCAAAAGAAAAACGCACGGCTTCCCTGTCAGTCCGTTATTCTGCCGGAGTGACCGCAGGACAGCGTTCCGTAAGGGTCAACGGGGGAAACGTAAGCGCTTTGGCCCTGCCGGCTACATCCGGCTGGGGCGCCTGGAATACCGCAGACATTCCTATTAACTTAAACAGCGGCAGAAACACGATCCGGATCTCCTATGAAGACGGAGATTTTGCCGGTATTAATCTGGACTGTATTCTGGTTAAATAAGGGGGAGCAGTATGAAACAGAAAAAACGTTTTCTATCTTTAAGTTTAGTATTTACTTTATTGTTCACCGCTCTGTGGCCGGCCTTTGTGCCGGCCCCGGCCAGGGCGGCCGTATCTGCTTTAGGTGACGTAATTGGTACGCAGCTCAATGGAACCACACTGGTCCTCACCGTGGACAGCGGTTCCTCTCCTTCGGATAAATTAACGCTGGAAGTTTGTGACGAGGACATTCTGCGGGTGAATTACCAGCCCGACGGAGTTGTTTCCAGTGAGCGGACCCCCATGGTCGATCCGGGTCTGAAATGGGACGCAAGCAATGCTGCCATTAATACGGCTTCAGATCCCATAACCATAAAGACGGATGAAATGCAGGTTGAAATTAACAAAAAGCCCTGCCGGATGACGGTGAAGAAAGCAGACGGCACGACCCTGTTTTGGGAACCTCAAAGCGTGCTGGCAATGAGGTCTGGAAGCGATACAAGACGGCGTGTTTATCCATACCAAGAATCTCGTCGTACGGGCCTGTCATGCCAACATCAGTGAGATATGCAGTCCCGGCAGGAAGGATTCTTTCGTCTGCAGTTTGCACGTGTGTATGAGTTCCGATAACCGCAGTGGCTTTACCGTCAAGGAACCAGCCCATTGCCTGCTTTTCACTCGTAGCTTCTGCGTGAAAATCGACAAAAATAATATTGGTACGAGCCTTTGCAATCTCAATTAGTTCCTCCGCTTTTTTAAATGGACAGTCAAGCGGCGGCATAAAAGTACGTCCCTGAAGGTTAATAACCGCCACTTCCAAATCATTCAACCTTAAAAAGACCATCCCAGATCCGGGCGCTTCCGGGAAGTTAGCAGGCCTTATCATATATTTAGCGGTATCTACGAAATCGAAGATCGCTTTGTTATCCCAAGCATGGTTGCCAAGTGTGACCGCATTGGCACCAGCTTCTAGTAATTGTTTGTATATGGATTCAGTAATCCCTCTGCCTCCGGCGCTATTTTCGCCGTTCACTATGGTAATGTGTGGCCTGAAATGGTTTTTTAATTTAGGCAAATATTCTTTGACCATTTCTCTTCCCATTGAACCGACCACGTCACCGACAAATAAAATATTCATTAAGTGCTCCTTCTTTTCTAAAAAACTGTTTTTCATGATTGTATCATACTCAAAAAATAAAGATATATAAACCAAACTATAAGATCTTCAGTCTCCCAAAAGCAGACAGTCGGTTTTGTACATAGGAAAAGCGGTGTGAAAAATCACACCGCTTTATTTAGCGTATTCAACTGCTCTTGTTTCCCGGATAACTGTAACTTTGATATGACCGGGATAATCAAGATCATCTTCAATTCTTTTTCGAATATCACGGGCTAACCGATGTGCTTCCAAATCATTGATCTGTTCCGGCTTGACAATGATTCGAACTTCTCTACCCGCCTGAATGGCAAATGATTTTTCGACTCCGTCATATGACTCTGAAATCTCTTCGAGTTTCTCCAGTCGTTTAATATAGCTCTCAAGAGTTTCACTACGTGCTCCTGGTCTTGCTGCAGACAATGCATCAGCTGCTGCCACAAGAACAGAAATGATTGAAGTAGGTTCAGTATCTCCATGATGAGAGGCAATACTGTTAATAACAACCGGATGTTCTTTATATTTAGTCGCCAATTCAATTCCGATTTCCACATGGCTTCCTTCGACTTCATGGTCAATTGCTTTTC
>DEYX01000289.1 GCA_002365025.1 Hungatella sp. UBA3147
TTAACGGAGTCCTGGTACATAATGCAAAAGTGCCGCCGTTCATTGCGACGATGGCATCCATGACGGTTGTCAGGAATGTGATTCTGTTAATGACAGGGGCCAAAACCATATCCAACCTTCCCCAGAGTTTTACGTCATTTGCATCAGGATCTGTACTTGGAATCCCCAATATGTTTCTGACCTGGCTCGCGATTATTTTTCTGGGTATTTTCATTACAGGAAGAACTGTGTTTGGAAGGAATATCTATGCTTATGGAAGCAATAAAGAATCCGCAAGGTTAAGCGGAATCAATATTTCTACAACGGTGTATGGAGTTTATATATTCTCTTCGATTGTCTGTGGAATTGCGGGCATTTTGATGGCAGCCCGTCTTGGCAATGGGGTACCAACCTCTGGCGTTGGTTATGAGCTTGATGCAATCGCCGCTTCTGTTGTGGGTGGTGCGAGTTTAGATGGTGGAGAAGGTTCCGTGATCGGTACTGTTCTTGGCGCTATGATTATGGCTACGCTGCGTCAGGGCGGAACATTGCTTGGAATCAATTCGTTTATCATGGAAATTATGATAGGCTCGTTAATAGCAATAGCAGTTGTGATTGATAAAATGCGAAAAAGCTGATAGATGGAGGAAGAGGCTATGATTTACAAGAAGGTTGGAAAGATCGCGGAAAAAATCTCGGTAATTGGAATTGGGTGCTGGAATTTTGGAGGCGATTGGGATTCCATGGATGATAAAAAGTCATCCCGGATTGTTCATGCAGCAATTGAAATGGGAGTAAATTTCTTCGATGTGGCACCGGTTTATGGCTGGGGGCATTCGGAATCAGTTCTGGGAGCAGCACTTAAGGAAGGCGGTCACAGAAACAATGTGCTGATTGCTTCCAAAGGCGGTCTGCTATGGAATGAGAAGCATGAGACAACAAATAATCTCTCAAAAGCGAGCCTGCTAAAAGAGATTGATGAAACATTGACCAGACTTCAGACGGACCATGTGGATATCTATCAGATGCATTGGCCGGATCCCAATGTGCCATTGGAGGAAACCGCAAAGGCCCTGGAAGAGATGAAGAGGGCCGGAAAAATCCGTTATGTAGGATTGAGTAATTTTTCACAAACAGATGTAGAAAAAATGATGGAATATACGGATGTTCATTGCCAGCAGAGCCTTTACAATATGCTGGAACGGAATACAGAGAGCTATCACAGCATCCCTTTGGATTATAAGACAGAAAAAGAGGTACTTCCTAATGTGAGGAAGTTCGGTCAGGCATTTCTGCCGTATAGCCCGCTGTTCCAGGGACTTCTGGCAGGGAAATTCCATTCAGGGTCAAACTTTTCTGAAAATGATATCAGAAATGCAAATCCCAAGCTGGCAGGACCGGCATTCCGGCAGTATTTTGATGGTGCAGAACAGATTAAGAAGATTGCAGAAGCGTATGGGAAACCAATGAATGAGGTCGCTTTGAACTGGCTGAGGCAGAAGGAGGAGGTTACTTCTATTATTGGAGGAGCTTCTACTGTGGAGCAGCTGGAACAGAATATCCAATGTACCACCTGGGATATTGATGATGAAATGATGGATAAGATTGATAAAGTGCTGGAACCATTTGAGAATTTGTAAACAGGTGCTATAAAATAGCAGAGTTATATCATTAATTATGAAGTTGAAGCGTTGACCAGGAGCGGTAGTCTTGAAAGATAATTTCTTAAGACTGCTGCTTTTTTATATATCATTTGGACAACGCCTGGGAACGCTTCTACTTCCTGTATACGTTTCGATTATTATGGAAAACTGCCGGAACTTGTTCTGCACGTGGAATGAGTGAGGGAAAGGCTGCCGGCCTCCCTTAAGACTGGTATGGCACCGTAATTCTCACAGTGTTCTGGAAATATGGAATGGAATCAAAGGTAATGGATGCTGTACCATAGTAGGCCCGAAGCCTTTGATAAATATTGTTTAGTCCCACATGGCGCCTTTTTCCGTCCTCTATGGGCTGGGAAAAGAGGGAGGCTTCAGCCTTTTCCGTATCGATGCCACGCCCGTTGTCAATGATCTCGATCACCAGATCATCGTCATGAAACGTGATCAAAATACGGATTTCCGGCAGGGGGATCAGCTCACTGGCCTCTTCCGCCGGTTCAAATCCGTGTAGTATGGAATTTTCTGCCAAGGGCTGAAGTATGGATTTTAAGATGGAAACGTTTAAAAGTTCGGGAGAGGCCTCATAGGAGAAAACGATTTTCCTGCTGAACCGGTAATTCATGATATCGATATAGGCTTTCACATGGACCAGCTCCTTGGAGAGGAGGATGATCTCATCGCCGTAGTTGAGTCCGATCCGCAGGAAATCCCCCAGGCTGGTGATCATGGAGGAGGCAGTCTGCTTATGGTTGTCAAGCACCTCCATATTGATGCATTCCAGGGTGTTATAAAGAAAATGAGGATTGATCTGTTCGGACAAAAGCTGTATCTTCGAGCGGTATTTGGCCCGTTCGCTCTGCCTTAAGCATTCAAACTGTTCCTTAATGGTGGCATACATGGAGTTAATGGCCATGTTCAGGCGGCCAATCTCATCCTGGTATTTCATCTGGCAGGGCGTATGGTAGGTATCGTTTTCAATTTCCCGGACATTCTTTATCAGGCGGTCAAGGGGCCTGGTAACAAAACGGGACAGCAGTAAGGAGAGAAAGGCCGCCAGCGCCAGTCCGACAACCGTCAGGAGGAGCAGGAAGACGTTCATTCGGGTAATCCGCTCATAGAGGGAAGCCTTGGGCAGGATACCCACCAGGCTCAATCCGCAGAATTCAAGAGGCTTCGTGTAAAGACTATATTCCCGGTTGTCATATAGAAAATAAAACCCCGGATCCCGGCTGCTTTCCGCTATGCTGTCCATAACAAGGCTGCTCGATGCGGTTTCATACCAACGGGAATCAGGAGGAAGGCTTACAGGCACCCCGCCAGGCCCTGCCACGTAGAGTGTGCGGTCAGAATAAGAAGAGGAGGAAAGGGCCAGTCTTCCGGTAAGATTTTTAAAATCCAGCAGCAGTATGAGGTACACGTCAGTTTCCTCTGGATTACTTGAAATGTTTAAGTAGCGGGTGCCCGTGAGCTGGGCTATGGGGATGATGACCGGGACGACAGCGTTGTTTTTCATATAAGGATTTTGGCGGACGGGCAGCCAGGTGATGCCGGCTATGGATGACAAATCCCAGTTAAAGGCGTCAGAAGGAGAATCGCCTTTTTTAAATGTGTTGGAGTAAAGAGAGTAATATTCCCCGTTTTTTCCGATCACGGCAAAGGAGTCCAAAAGCGGGGTGGAAACGGACAGATAGGACATGGATTCCTGGAGGGCGGCCTTATTTTTTACCTCATTTTTCCGGTTATTGTTGTGAACATCCGTTACCAGCCTGGAAAAATGAGAG
>DEYX01000291.1 GCA_002365025.1 Hungatella sp. UBA3147
AAGCTTTCATTGATTCCATCTAAAAATCCGGTCATTGTCTGGACATCTGTACCATATCTCTTTGCCAGATCCTCTACCGTTCCTTCTACCGCTTCTTCTGGTTTGGAAAGAATATGCTCATAGATTCCCTTTTCTACTTTGAAATACTCGGTCCATAATTCTTCTTTTCCTTTATCATCCAGCCCATCGCCGTATGCCAAGTTTCTCCAATTTTCTAAAATAGCCATGTTCAAACCATCCTTTTGTCTGTTATTCTCATGAAGGCAATAAGCCAAGATCAAGCAAGCCTGACTTTGGCAGCTGCCAACGGAGTCAAATGGCCTCCAGCTTGCTGTAAGGTATTTGACTTCCAGTAGTACTCCAACAAACAGTATATAACATCTTTATATATTTTGCAAAATGTTTTTTCTTATTTTACAATTCTCTGCGTCTCTTCCTATACAATTATATTCTTTTAAAGCCTATCCCTGCTTAGCCCCAGAAGCTTCATCATTAGATTCACGCTTCCAACATTGTAGCCGCTGCAACCATAGACAGCCTTCAAGCCAGGATCCGTAACAATTAAAAGAGGCAGCTTCTCCGGATCCACATACATTCTTCTGGCCAATGGTTCTACCGTATCATCAAAGCTTATGTAACCCACCTTTATATGAGGAATTGCTTCCAGAACTTTACTGATGGTCCGGTTCTGTAATGACGTTTCACTTTGCAGCAGGAAAATGATCTGGGCATCAAGAGCTTCCATGGCTTCCTTTTGTTCCAGCATTTCGTTAAGAACGTGTTCGGTTGGTTCCTGACCTTCAGAAAGGATGGCAAGAATATTACTCTTTCCTTCCATAAGCACTGATGCCGGTACCGTCTTTTCTATCTTGTTTTCCTCTTTTACGGTTACTTCAAAATCATCCAGCATGTTATCAACCAGCATATCATCCAGGCTTCCGGCCCGCAGGCGCATGGTCACAGACTTTTCTTCATCTTTTTTTAATTCAAAGACATACTCGCTGGCGTTCTGGTTCCCGCTGGGAAGACGGACAGAGGTGATCAGACGGTAGATACCAGGCTCTAAGTCCAGCTTTAAAACACCACCGGAAAATTTTAGGCCGGTATAATCCAGAGATACAAACTGCCCCTCTTTTAGCCTTCCAATGGTCCATGTCTGGTAATAGGTCCATAGATTGTCTGTTTCCCCATAAAGTACCAGCTTTGCTGTCTCTTCAGTCCTGTCTTTTACGATCTCATCTGCCCCCGATATTGATACGAATCTTCCTGTCTCATAAACCTCGGCTTCCAGATTCACCGGGTTGATCCTGGCCGGAATGCCAAACGTCCTGCAGATAGAGACAAATAATATCTTCTGGCTAAGGGGATTGCTCTGTAAAAGCTTAAGGCTGCCTGCCGGAGTGGAGCAAATCGTCTTGTAGTCCAGCTTTGATTCAAAACCGATATGCTGCTTCACATATTCCCAGATGGTTTCAGGATTTTTACGGAATTCTTCCTTTTCGTCCTCATTGAAAAATCCCTCAATAAATCCCCTGTAATCGGTCATTTCTTCCAGCAAAACTCTTGGACAAAGAATGTATTTTACATAAATATCCAGATGTCCGTTCTCCTCCCACTTCTTACGATATGGGGCGGCCCCTGTAAGATGTCTTTCCAGAATCTCTGCCCTTGCATCCTTATAATCTTTTACAGTCAGGCTGTTAAGCATGGCCTTACGGTCCGGATTTTGATCCTTGGAAAGAAAGCTGTGAATCTCGTCAAAGTTACCGGCAGACAACCGGAGGATCTCTGATTCATCAGGATATGAGGAAGCCTCTCCCTCCTTAAAGTACCCTGTGATCCTGCCTTCCCGCATCTGATTAGCCTCTTGGATTCGTTTTCTGTTTCTTTCCTTTTGTTCTTTTGTAAGCTTCACCGGATTTACGGGGTAATCCTTTGGAGCTCTGACGTCCGCATCCACCCAGGCATTTATTCCGGATTTCTCCGCTTCCTTCTTTAACACCAGAACCGTTCCATCTTCATCCTCCGGAGAAATCCACGCCTCGCAGCATAACCCTTCCTTCATAGCACGGACATGGACATCTCCAAGACCAACGGTAAGGGATACCTTTCCATTCCGGTCTGTATATAAGTTTACCACGCTGCAGTATTCCGCCATATTAAGAATCTCAAAAGAAACATGGACATTTTCTGCTGGTTTTTTATCCTCGTCAAGCACCTGGATCTCATAAGTTTTAGTCAGGGCATAGGTTGCTGTCCCATTATAATAGACCATCAAATCTTCCTTACCCAGACATTCCGTCTCTGAATCTCTGGAATAATCGGAGAAGGTTCTGGTGTGTACCAGCAATGCCCTGGAGGAAGCATTGGTAAACCACCCCTTATCCAGCACTTCTTCCGGCTCACAGGCTCCCAGGAAATGCCACTTTCCTTCCACAAACACTTCAACCCATGCATGGTTGTCGTCACAATGAGCCCATCTGGGAGTATACACCTGTCTGGCAGGAATTCCCACACTCCGGAAAGCCGTTACAGCAAACGTGGATTCTTCCCCACATCTGCCCTTCCCGGATTTATACACAGTCACCGGAGATATAGTTCTGTTGTCTGAAGCCTCATAGGTTCCATTCTCCGCACACCAATAATTAATTTCCAGCACCGCCTCCCTTACGGAAAGCCCTTTGATCCGGTCGATCAATTTGTCATAGAAAAATCCTCGGCAGTCTTCGATATTCTCCGTATTGATCCTGTAATATAAAATATGATGGAGGAACATATCTTCCGGAATTTCCTGGCACCATTCCATTTGTTCATAAACCATGATGGAGTGCTTAACAAATCCGAGAAACAGTTCAAAGTCATACTCCCCGGCATCCCGTAAGGGCATTGTCCCATATAAAAATTTCATGAGTACCTGTTCTATGGGAGTACACCGTTCCATTGCCCTTTCAATTTCTTCCTTAAGACCTCCAAGAAAGGGAAGTCTAAGCTCATATTTTTCCTGGGCATATCTCTGCAAATGTTCTGAAAACATGACTATATTCTCCTTTGCGAAATCAATTAATTATTTTCTGACCCAGACGGTCCAGCCGAAGTTACTGAATGGTAACTCCTGCAGAGTAAAGCTTCCTGGCTGTAGCCTCATCAGGCATGGAGTCCGTGATGATTCCGTCTATGTCGTCAAAATGAGCAAATTTATAGGAATCATTAAAATAGAACTTATCCTTTTCCATTACCAGATATTTATGCCTGCTGCTGGCAATGGCTGCCTTTTTTGTCAGACCATCCTCTACTCCTAAGGTGGTAATGGAATTGTCCGTAAGGTCCAGGCCGCAAGTCCCGATAAAGGCCCTGTCAAAGCTGTACTGTTTGATGATCTCAATGGCAGCTGCCCCCATAAAGCCGTTTACCGTGCGGTACATGATTCCTCCGGTCCCAATGGAGGTGATATCCGGATTTACTGCCAGTGTCTGCATAATATCGATCATGTTCGTCACTACGGTCAACCGTTTGTGGGATTTAGAAAGCCGTTCCGCCACCATGATATTCGTGGTGGAAATATCCAGAAATATGGTTTCATTGCTCCTGATCAGTTCAAAAGCCTTTTGAGCAATTAAATTCTTTTTTTCAATATTCGTATCTCTCCGGTCAATCACATCCCGTTTCAGAGGATAATCCTGGGATAATAAGGCTCCGCCATAGGTCCGTTTTAGCTTTCCGGCATTTTCTAAGTTTTTTAAGTCTTTGCGTATACAGTCTTCTGTCACCTGAAATAGGGAGCTTAACTCCTTTACTTTCACCATACCCTGATCGTGAAGGAGTTGTAAAATCCGGTCTAAACGTTCTTCCGTAAACATGCTTTCTCCTCCATCAGCCTTTTTGCCCTGCGAATTTGTTCCTCTTCTGTGCGGAAAATATCATACTCCCCTATTCCCGGTATTCCCATATTTACATTTTCCTTCCGGTAGATCATGCCGCTGTCCACGATTGTCTTTCCAGACATATGAAAACACCGGGCATCTATCTCATCCATCAGGCTGGCAATGGCATCTACATTGACTCCGCTGCCTACCAAAATGTCGATCTGGCCGGCCGCCTGCTCCATCAGCTCCCCTAAAAGCTTTTTTCCTTCCATGCAGGTGTTCTGCTGTCCGGAGGTCAGTATGGTATCCACCCCTGCCTCAATGGCCTCTTTCAGGCTCCTGTAAGGATCCCGGCATACATCAAAGGCCCTGTGCAGGGTCATGTTTCCCGTCCCCGCCTTATCTCTTAGCACTTTCAGCCGTTCCATGTCAAGATCCCCATCCGGTTTTAAAAATCCCACGACAATCCCATCCGCACCAAGATTCCGATACATCTGCGCATCCTCTGAGATCATCTGAAATTCATGATCTGTATACAGAAAATCTCCATACCGGGGCCGTATCAGAACGTTGATTGGAACATCACAGGCTTTGCGGATCTGATTAAACTGGCTTACGCCAGGGGTAGTTCCCCCAATCACCAGATTTGCACAGAGCTCCAGCCTGTCGGCGCCTCCCTGTACCGCTGCTTTAGCGGATTCCACAGAATCCACACAGACCTCCAAGATATAGTCTTTCATTATTTTCTCCTAACCATCTATATTTTGTTGCCGGCATCCTACATTGCCTTGTGACAGGCTGCAAAATGCCCTGGCCTGACTTCTTTCATTTCCGGTGTTTTTTCCCGGCACAGCTGCTCTGCGTAAGGGCAGCGGGAAGCAAACCGGCAGCCTTCCTTCAAATTAACAGGATTTGGCAGGCTTCCCTCCAGCATGATCCGGCTGCGGCTCTTTTCCACATCAGGATCAGGGATAGGAATTGCGGAAAGCAATGCCTGGGTATAGGGATGGAGCGGAGCCTCAAACAGGCTCTCACTGTCTGTCAGTTCCACCATGGCTCCCAGGTACATAACACCGATCCGGTCACTGATGTGCTTAACCATAGAAAGATCATGAGCGATAAACAGATAGGTAAGCCCTCTCTTCTCCTGCAGCTCTTTCAGTAAGTTGATCACCTGTGCCTGAATGGAAACATCCAGTGCGGAAATAGGTTCATCACAGATCACAAACTCCGGATCCACAGCCAATGCCCGGGCAATCCCCACCCGCTGACGCTGTCCGCCGGAAAATTCATGAGGGAAGCGGTTTGCATGCTCTTCTGAAAGCCCTACCGTTTCCAGAAGCTCAAGAACCTTCTTTCTCCGTTCCCCCCCGCTTAAGATGCCATGGGCATCAATTCCCTCTGCAACAATATCTATAACCTTCATCCGCGGATTAAGGCATGCATAAGGATCCTGAAAAATCATCTGCATCTTTCTTGTGAAGCTATGGCGCTCCGCTGCCCCCAAACTGCTGTTAATTACCTGTCCGTCATATACGATCCGGCCATCCGTTGGCTCATACAGCTGGATTACGGTCCGGCCAAAGGTAGACTTCCCGCAGCCGCTTTCTCCCACCAGACCAAGGGTTTCTCCCTTATATATATCCAGGCTGACATCGTCAACTGCTTTCAATATTTGATTTTTTCCCACCTGGAAATATTTTTTCAAATGCTTTACTTCTAATAATGGTTTCTTTTCTGCCGACATCATGATTTCCTCCTATTCCCTGAAAGCCTTTGCCCGCTCATCAAGAAGCCAGCAGCGCGCATGGTGGCTCTCGCCGCAAAGCATATCCTCCGGAGGATACTGTCTGCAGACCTCCATTGTTTTTGTGCATCTGGCTGCAAATGGGCAGCCTTTAGGCGGATCCATCAGATCCGGCGGAGTCCCATGAATGGCCGTCAGCTCGCCCCCTTTATGGGAAGCTTTTGGTATGGAAGCCAGAAGTCCCTTCGTATAAGGATGTTCCGTCTGGTAAAACAGCTCACGTACATCAGCGCTTTCCACCAGCTGGCCTCCGTACATAACGGCAACCCGGTCCGCAATATTCGCTACAACTCCCAAATTATGGGTGATAATGATAATAGAGGTTTTAATTTTCTTCTGCAAATCCTTCATCAGATCCAGAATCTGTGCCTGTATGGTTACGTCCAAAGCCGTAGTCGGTTCATCCGCGATCAATATCTTTGGATCACAGGCCAAAGCCACTGCGATCACGACTCTTTGCCTCATGCCGCCGGAAAGCTGGTGAGGGTATTGGTCAAACCTTGTTTCCGGATTGGAAATTCCAACCAGAGAAATTAACTCAAGAGCCCGATTCTTCATCTGAACTTTAGTCATATCCTTCCGATGCTCTTTTAATACCTCTACAATCTGCTTTCCTATGGTCATAGTAGGGTTTAAAGAGGTCATAGGATCCTGAAATATCATGGAAATATCCGACCCCCGTACTGTCTGCATCTGCCGCTCACTGTATTTGGAAAGATCCTTCCCTTCCAGAAGTACACTGCCTCCCACGATCTTTCCATTCTTCGGAAGCAGGCCCATAATGCTCTTCACGGAAATGGATTTACCGGAGCCGGATTCTCCCACGATTGCCAGAGTTTCCTGCTCATCCAGATAAAAACTTATCCCCCGCACCGCCTGGACTACGCCATGCTGTGTCTTTATATGTACCTGCAACTGATTGACTTCCAATAATCTGCTCATGACGTCTCACCTACTTTCTCATTCTTGGGTCCAGAGCATCCCGCAAGCCGTCTCCAAGAATGCTGAAGCATACCATAATCAGGACGATCACGATTGCCGGGAAAATCAATACGTGGGGGAAATTGCGAAGCACCTGGTATCCGTTGTTGATCAAAACTCCTAAAGATGCTTTCGGCTCCTGCATGCCGATACCGATAAAGCTTAAAAATGCCTCTGTAAATATGGCGGACGGAATGGTAAACATGGCATTGATGACAATGACTCCCACTGTATTGGGGATCAGATGTTTCCATATGATTCCGGTAGTACTGGTTCCCAGCACTCTGGCTGCCAGCACAAATTCCTGATTCTTAAGCTTTAATATGGATCCGCGGACCAGTCGTGCCATATTCACCCAGCCGGTAATGGAGAGAGCCACTACAATCGTCCAAATACCTGCCGGCATAACCATCATCAAAAGGATGACGATGATCAAATGGGGAATACCCACCAGTATTTCAATGATTCGCTGCATAACGGCATCCACTTTCCCGCCGGCCAAAGCAGAAACCGCTCCATAGGTCACTCCCAATGTTAAATCCAAAAGAGCTGCCACAAAGGCAATGAGAAGGGAAATGCGGGTACCCATCCATGTCCTGACCCAAAGGTCACGTCCGAACTGATCCGTTCCGAAGAGGTGCTTCATGGAGGGAATCTGATAAATAATATCATAATTCGTTTCTTTATAAGAATATCTTGAAAACTCCGGTGCCAGTATTGCAAGAAGCCCGATTGCAATCAATGTAAACAGGCAAACAACTGCCGCCTTATTTTTTTTCAAACGAAGCCAGCCATCCTGAAGGGCTGTTAAATTGGGCCGGGCAATATGTTCTTTCTCGGATTCATCCACATATGCCTTTACAAATAATTCATCCATGCTTACCCCTCCTTACCGGCTGCCAGACGGATCCTGGGATCAATGAGGGAATAAGCGATATCAACGATCAGCACTACAAAAATATAGAAAGCGCTGTAAAAGATCGTGATTCCCATGATCGTGGAATAGTCATTAGCCTTTATACTGTCTACAAATAAGCTGCCGATTCCGGGGATGGTATAAATATTCTCAACAGCAAGGGAGCCTGTCAGCAGATTTACAACAATGGGCCCCAGAATCGTCACCACAGGAATGATCGAATTTCTTACCGCATGGCGCATGAGTACCTTCATTGGACTAAGTCCCTTAGCTTTGGCAGTGACGATGTAATCCTGCTCCAGCACCTCCAGCATCTCAGTCCTGATAAACCGGGCGATCATGGCAGTCGCAGAAAAGGACAAGGCAATGGACGGAAGTACCGAACATTTCCAGTCAGTCCAAAAACCAACGGGCAGGATTCCCCATTTTAAAGCCACGTAATACTGCAAAAGAGCCGCAGCTACAAAATTAGGTACAGAAACTCCAAGGACAGCTACGATCATAGTAAAATAGTCAATCCCGCTGTTATGTCTCCACGCCGCGATAATTCCCAATGTCAGGCCAACAGCCAGACCGATCAGCACCGCCTGAAGGCCAATTAAAGCAGAGGGGCCGATCCTTCCTCCGATTACGGTAGATACCTTCTGTCCGGTATAGGTAAAGGATGTTCCGAAATCTCCATGCAGGATATTTCCCATATACTTTACGTATTGCCGGGGCACAGACTCATTCAGCCCATACTGCTCTAAAATGGCCTGCTGCTGCTGAACAGACATCATATTAAAGCGCTCCGCATCAAAAGGAGATCCTGGCAGCTTTTTCATCAGAAAAAAAGTAGCTGTTACAATGACCCATAATGTCAGCGCCAGATATATCAGTCGCTTGCAGATATATTTTATCATGCTGTGTCCTCCTTTGCATTCATATTCTCCTGAGATTTTAAAAAGAGCCGCCCTTTTCCAATTTTGAAAGGGGAAGGACGGCTCTTCTCATTTTCCGCATTCCGTTGGTCAGGTCAAATCACTGTCCGCTGCGGCTTACTCAAAATAAGCGTATTTAAATTCCACATCCGGCCCGAAAGGATGATTGATCAGTCCTTTCACATTGGATTTTGTAAGGGTTGCAGAACCTCTGTGGTACAAAGGTGCAACGATCACATCCTCATCAATCAGAAGGTTCTCCGCCTGCAGCAGCATATCCAGACGCTTGGCGTCATCGGTTTCAACTCTTGCGTCGTTAATCAGCTTATTATATTGTTCATTTTGATAGGAGCCGCGGTATGGAGTGCCGTTGGTCCATAAATCAAGGTATGTCATGGCATCATCATAATCGGCGCCCCATGCGGTAGATGCAAACATGTAATTATCGTTATCCATTAATTCATTTCTTGCCTGAACCGTCTTAGTATCAATCACGATATCAATGCCTAAATTCTTATTTAATTCGCTCTGTATATAAGTAGCAACCGCTTTTGTCACAGAATCATCTCTTACCAGCAAAGTGAGGGTTGGTGTCTGTCCCAATTCCTTACAGCCCTCTTCCCAGTATTTCTTAGCCTGTTCCGCGTCAAATTGACAGATGTTTCCGTTTAAATCACGGAAGCTTTTGCTTTCGTTTCCATACATGCCTTCCGCAATCAGACCGGCACTTGGAGCAGAGCCATCGGCAAGAATTGCCTTTACTAATGTCTCACGGTCAATGGCCATGGAAACAGCTCTGCGGATATTTTTATTTGCCATAACCGGATTGCTCAAGGAGAACTGCAGATACTCGGTTCTGAACTCACTCTTAGAACTGAATTCCGGATTATTCTGATAAGCGGCTACGTTGGCAGAATCAAGAGCCACCTGGCTCAGTTCATCGGCCAGATAAGCATTAAGGGCTGCAGAAGCATCCTTCATTACTCTTACCTGAGCATTTTCAACCTTCACATTCGCAGCATCCCAGTACTTATCATTCTTTTTCAAGGTAGCCCCTACCGCCGGATCATAGCTGGTAATAACATAAGGGCCGCAGTAAATCATATTCTCTGCGCTTAAACCATACTGGTCGCCTTTTGAGGTAACGTATGCTTCATTTAAAGGGAAGAACTGGCAAAGAACAGTTAACCGGGAGAAATAAGGGGTAGGTGCTTTTAAAATCACCTGGAAGGTTTTATCATCAAGGGCCTTTACTCCCACATCTTCTGCACTGGCTTTGCCTTCGTTATACTCAGCACCGTTTACAATATAGTCTGTCATAATGAAGCTGTAGCCATTGGTGGCCTCCGCACTCATCTGCTTTAACCAGGCAAATACAAAATCATTTGCTGTCAAAGGAGTTCCGTCACTCCATTGCAGACCGTCTCTCAAATGAAAGGTGTATGTAAGTTTATCATCGGAAACATCATAGCTTTCCGCAAGCGCAGGCTGTGCATCATGATTTTCATCCAGGCGAAGCAGACCTTCAAATGCGTTATTGTTCACCTTTGATGACTGATTGTCAGAAGCCGCCCATTGAACCAGAGTTTTGATCTCAGCATTTGCATATATGCTAAGCACCTGATCGCCGGCTGCCGGAGCCTCCTTTTTGTCAGAAGCGGCTTCACTTGATTCCACACTTTGGGTAGATCCTCCGGTGGTAGGGCTGTTGGTTGACCCGGTAAAGCCGCAACCTGTCAGGGTTCCAATAGCAAGACAGGCTACAGTGCCTAAAGCTAATACTCTTTTTTTCATTTTTCCCTCTCCTTTTGTTATTGTTTTTCTTGTTTCGTCTTAATTCATCGGCATTTCGCCTATGAAATTATTTGAATTATACATAATTTTATTATTTATGTCAATATTTTTTATTATTTCATCTGGTTTTGAATTGTTTTAATTTTTTATTAAAATCAATCCATATCTCAAGAGCCATTTTAGCAGGAATTTCAGCAAGGATTTCCTGAATACAGCAATTTGCTTTTTTCCCTGGAAAAATCCAGGAATGATACACAGGAGAAGGCATCTTCTTCCGCACTCATTGCCCGGTTGTATATTTCCAATGCCTTCTCTACGGTAATCTCATCATCATGGTAATAATATAGAGTCGCTTGCGTAAGGGAAACTACCCGTTCTATTAACAGTCGTGCATCCTGGTTTTCAAATAATATTTCATTTAAGTTGTTTTTTGTGATCATCATAGGCGAGTCTCCTTTCGCATTAGAACAAATGTTCGTTTCATGATTAAAAATTAAAACCACATCATCGTGATTTTCTAAAGAACTTCTATCTGGTATTGAATAATACGGCATCTTTTTTTTAGTTAAGCCAACAGGCCTGTAACGGAATACTTTATCGTTTAATCCTTATGCATATTATAACACAGATATGCCCCGAATGCAAACGTATGTTCTGTTTTTTATTTCCATGATTTTTCCACCTGACGGCCGCTTTGGGATGCGGGTGCCGGACACCTTCAATAACCTGATTCTATTATTACAATTAAAAGTATTAAAAAGGGCACTGGATAATACTCCAATACCCGATCACTGCATATCTATAAAAACATCGTTATTTTAAAATATACCTGTCACCGAAGCCTTTTTTTTCAATAATACCATTTAATCCTTTCGAACTTTTGATGGTATACCTGTTTCCATTTGAAAAAAAACCAGAAATATCTTCCAACTCAAAGTTTTCACCTAGAAAATTTTTGGTTTTCAGTTTACCGGAAAGTGTTTCCGTCAGCTCCCCCAAATCCTCATCGATAAACCCACTTTCCCGGTAAAGATGGGTTTTTGCACCTTTTGACTTAAAATAAAATTCCATAACAGCCTTCCTCTCTGGTTTTTCTGTGATGATGATTTATTAATTCAAATCTAACTTCAGATATACTAAATGATCCATCGGACTGTTATTATATGATTCGATTTCATAAAATCCAAGTTTTTTATATAAACGTATCGCTCCCTCCAAAAAGGGAAGTGTGTCCAGCAGAATGCTTTTATAACCAATTTCTTTCGCATCATTAATAATTAGTTCCACCAGCTTATTTGCAATTTTATGTCCTCGGAATGCAGGTTTAACATACAATCTTTTCATTTCACAATTCTCATCATCAATTTTTCTTAAACCAATGCAGCCAACTGCTTCATCTTCTACTTTTGCTATATATAATCTACCATTTGGACGTGCGTATTTATCCGCCAAATGATCAAGTTCTGAATCATAATTTTGGATTTTTAAATATTCAGCAAAATCAGGATCATTTTCAACCAACATATGAGTATACTCTAAAAACAATTCTTTAATTTCTCTAATATTATCATAAGCGGCTGTTATTTCTGTTTTCATATATAAAAATTCCTTTCTATTTTCACTTATATATATGAAGAATACAGCAAATCTCAATAAATATCAATGTTAAGTTTCGTTTGTTAATTCATAGTTTTTCATTTAGACTTAAGCTTGGTTAATATTCTTAGAAGCCTTCCTTACGTCTTAACTTACGTAAATCATTCCGCTTTACCGCACTTTCCCATTCAGCCCTTTGTCCTTCTGTCGTAAGCTTAAGTCCCGGCACTTTAACAGGAGCTCCCTCTTTATCAATTGCTACATATACCAGATAGGCACGGTTAATCGGTTTACGTATCCCCGAAAGATCCTCGGAGTAGGTATCCACTCTTACTTCCATTGAAGTATTACCCACATAGGTTAATCTTCCTATCAACACAATGGTGTCATTAATAAAGGCTCCTGCCTTGAATTGAAGATTATCTATTGCCGCTGTCGTAGTGTTACATTCAGCATGGCGTTTTGCCGTTATCGCACCTACGACGTCAATCCACTCCAGAAGCTGCCCGCCAAAAAGTCTACCACTTCCGTTGATGTGGGCCGGCATCAAAAGGTGGATCTGTTCTACCATGGATTCCTCTACTGTTTTTAATTCTTTCATTGGTTCTCCCTTCTTCTGCTGTTCAATCAAATTTATAGATTATTACTTATATACTTTTTAATACTATAAATCCAGAGATATTATAATGTCAACAGTTTAGATAAAAGCTGCCTCAGACGAAAAGCCTACGAATTGGAAGACTTTTAAAGCCGCATTGTAGACTGCTATGTTAGAATACAGTTACATGCTACAACGCAATTTGAAAACCAGCCAGAATTCTATTTGATGTCTACATACTCAATAATTCTGGTATTTTATTCACCGACATTATTAAAGTAAATCATTTGGGCAACTGTTTTACCATTTAAACGCAAAAAATGAGAGAAGCCATATAAACATTGGTTTACGTGACTTCTCTCACTAAAAAGGGGAGGATAAGTATTCACTCATCTTTGGTATAATCCTATTATGGCCTGATCCAGATGTTTTATTCATATATAACAAAGATTATTTTATCTTATATCGTCTCCCCAAAATATCTTTCCAATTTTTCTTTTAATCCTTTTAAATAAACCTTATTAAGGGAAAGCATGGTTTCTTCCTTTTTTCCCGGCTCCTTTTTTATCTTTTCTTCCAGGGCATCGACTTCTTTCTGACATTTGCTGATCTGGTCTCTCAGCATGGAACGGCTTGGCTCCTTCATCAGGGCCGGTAAATCAAGAGTTCTTATGAGGAAACGAGTCACAGCTTTCTCTGCATTTGCCTCATTCTCATAGATTCTATTAAAAAAATCACAGACTGCATGATAAATATTATGGTGTTGTTTTGCTGCTTCCTTGTCTTTGCCGCAAACTGAAAAAATCCCATCCCCTACTGTAAAACAGACCGCATCTGCCCTCTCCTTATCCAGGCTGAATTTACTTTTTTCAATTCGGTCCTGTTCCAGCCCTTCATTTATGATATCAAAAATATACCATTTGAATTCGCTGATTTCAGCCGTTTTTTCAAGCGCTTCCAACCCACATCTTTTCGCATCTTCCATTCCTTCTCCTCTTTCCTGTATCCTATTATTTTTTAACACTTTTCCTGAAAGCCAGCCTTTCTATTATATCGAATGTTTTCAATAACCTCAATCATAAAATAAAAACGAGCTGCAATAATATCCATTGATCTGTTGTCCGTTTAAATATTTGTTAGCCTTTCAAACAGCGTGTTGACTTCGATCTGACCATATCCCCAGATATTGTTGGGATAAGTGGTCCCGGTGGTCCGCTGTGCTCCGCGTATAAGCAGGCGGTTTACGTCGTTTCCGGTAATATTGGTATAATTTCCTCTTGGAATCGCCCATTCAAAAACCATAGCGACAATTCCTGCTGCCTGAGCTGCAGCAGACCCGCTTCCTGTTATGCTGCCATATTGGTTTCCCGGAACTGCACAGGTAAGTTCAAATCCCGGTGCTGCAATATCCGGTTTAACAAATCCGGTTCTTGTATAGCCTCTTCCGGATTCAGGCAGTACGGTATCGTTAAACTGATTGTAAGCGGTAACTGTCAGGGGGTTGGTTGCATTTGCCGGTGAAGTTATGGTAGTATCCGGATTGGAATTAACAAAAAAGGTGTCTTCTGAAATCAATTGACCTGACGGCAGCCAGGCATGAAAAGAAAATGGCCCGTTATCAAGGTTCACCACCCTAATGTTCCAGATTCCTGGCAGTGGATCCTGAAAACGCATCAATATGAGCTGGTCCCCGGTCTCTTCTTCAAAAATATAATT
>DEYX01000290.1 GCA_002365025.1 Hungatella sp. UBA3147
GCATTTTAGGAAAAGCTGGGATTCCGGTGGGATACATGACGTGGGAACCGAACCAGGTATTGACTACCAGGTTTGGGGTAGGCGAGCATACAAGGGGAAGCATCGGCCGTATCGTGGATATTGAGGAATTGAAGACCCGGCCTTATTCCCATGGCAGACTTTATTCTAAAGAAGAAATGTGGGGAAATTTTAAATATTTCCTTGACCGGGTTCTGCCGGTATGTGAGGAAGCCAATATAAAGATTGCTCTTCATCCAAATGATCCTCCGGTAGATTGTCTCCTTGGAATCTCCAACCTGATCACTTCTGCCGAAGATTACAAACATGCTTTTGAACTGGCAGGAAACAGTCCGTATCTGGGCATGAAGATGTGTCTGGGATGCTGGCTGGAAGGCGGGGAAACCTTTGGAAATGTCATGGAAGACATCAAGTATTTTGTGGAAAATCAAAAAGTGCTGCTGGTGCACTTTAGAAATGTCAGTGATACCATGCCGTTTTTTGAAGAGACCCTTCTGGAAGACGGATACATGGATATGTATGAAGTGATGAAGCAGCTGGTGCGTTATGATTATGACGGCTCCATTCACGTGGACCATGTACCGGTATGGGGAGAGGGAGTTGGCGGAGAAAACTCTTCCTGGGCCTACAGCACCGGATATATGAAAGCTCTTTTAAAGTGTGCGTCGGCAGAATTAAATAAATCGTGCAGGTAAATATAAATGATACAATATGAAAAGAAATACAAGATTGTTCCAGACTGGCCCAATAAGGAATGGTTAATGGAAAAAGCGCAGGCGGCCATGAAAGCCCCTGCGCTCCATATCACTGACGTGCAGAGCCCAAGGAGCGAAGGGGGGCCTCATGACTACTATTCCAATGGAGATTACTGGTGGCCGGATCCCGATTCCCCGGATGGGCTGCCTTATATTCAGAAAGATGGGCAGACAAATCCTGGTAATTTTAACAGCCACAGAATCATCATGCGTCAGATGAGGACCAATGTGGTGTTCCTTGCCTCGGCTTACTGCCTTACGGGAAAAGAGGCATACGCAGAAAAGGCAGTGCTGCACTTAAAGGAATTTTTCCTTGATGAAGAAACATATATGGCGCCTCATTTATCTTATGCCCAGGCGATCCTTGGGATCTGTTCCGGAAGGGGGATCGGAATCATTGATACCCTTCATCTGGTGGATGTGGTATTTGCGGTGGAGAAATTAAAAGCGTCCCGTTCCATGAAGACTGAGATATACAATGGTTTAAAGAAATGGTTTGCTAAATATTTGGGGTGGATGCTGACCGACAGCAACGGGATCCAGGAAATGAACAAGGATAATAACCATGGTGTCTGTTTCTTTGTACAGGCTGCGGCATTTGCCTTATTCACCGATAATGAGCGGATTGCAGATTTTTGCAGGGATTACTATAAAAAGCAGCTTTTAAGGCAGGAGGCGGAGGATGGTTCTTTTCCAAGAGAGCTGGGGCGTACAAAGCCCTATAATTACTCCATCTTTGTCGTGGATAATATGGTGTCCTTATGCCATCTGCTGTCTAAACCGGACGATAATTTGTGGGAATATGTATCGGAGGATGGGAGAAGCATTAAAAAAGCTCTGGAATTTATTACGCCCTATATACTGGATAAGGATTGCTGGCCTTATCCGCCGGATGTCATGCACTTTGATGCTTTTCCGGCCCGCAGCGGTTTCATGCTTCTGGCAGGGTGTTCTCTGGGACGAAAGGAACTCTTAGAACTATATTACCGGCTTCCGGAGGAATCGACAGATGAAGAAGCCAGGCGTAATATTGCGGCACGCCAGCCACTGCTGTGGATGCAGCTTAAAGATGAGTCCGCCTTTCCATGGATCCGGCCAGCTTTCCGGTAGCAGCTAAGGATATGGCTAATTTAAGAGGAAGGAATGCAGGGCTTCCCTATAAACCTAACCTTGCGACGCCTGAAGGGCCAGTTCTTAACCGGATCAGATAAGTGATGGAGACAGCAGGTCTTATTTAATGGGAACACGGAACATAAAGGATGACAGGCTGGCAGCTGTTGATAGGCTGCCGGGATGAAGGATTCCGGTAAATTGCCATAGCCATTGGAGGGAGTACAACCAATGACGGTGGTATGGGAGAAGATGCAGAGACGATCTATGACTATGGTATAGAAAGCATTTTAACCACCATACAAGGAATGCCAGTGGAAGAAGCCAAGGAGCGGTCTGTGGAGCTGTACCGGGGAGCGGCCCTGCGCACCTTTCGGCTGCTGCGGGCAGGAATGAATCTGACGGTACAAAAAGACTCCCCGAATTTCTCTCTGGATTAAAGAGAATTAGGGGAGTCTTCTATATATCAGATAACGTATTACAGGTGAATATGAGTCTTTTTTATAATAAATGGAAGGCCAGAACAAGTGATGCAAATACAATGGAAACCATGGAAGTAAGCTTTATGAGAATGTTGATCGATGGTCCGGAAGTATCCTTAAATGGATCACCTACCGTATCGCCTACAACTGCAGCTTTATGCTGGTCGCTTCCCTTTCCGCCATGTGCGCCCTGTTCAATATATTTCTTTGCATTATCCCATGCGCCTCCGGAGTTAGCCATCATGACAGCAAGAACAAACCCTGTAACGGTATTGCCGGCAAGAAGAGCACATACGCCTTCCGGCCCTAATAATAAGCCAATGACAATGGGAATAACAACAGCTATCAGAGCTGGTGCAATCATCAGCTTTTGTGCCGATTTTGTACACATATCAACACAGGAAGCATAATCCGGTTCCGCTTTTCCTTCCATAATTCCGGCTATGGTCTTAAATTGACGGCGGACTTCCAATACGATGGATTGTGCGGCTTTGCCTACAGCCTCCATGGTGAGAGCTGCGAATAAGAAAGGTAATACACCGCCGATAAATAACCCTACAAGTACTTTGGGATTGGTTATGGTTAAATCCAGGTTTAGATCCGGTTGGATCTGATGTACTTTATCAACATAAGAAGCAATCAGGGCAAGTGCGGTCAGGGCAGCAGAACCGATGGCAAATCCTTTTCCTGTTGCAGCAGTGGTATTGCCAAGGGAGTCCAGTGCGTCTGTTCTCTGTCTTACGGAAGCATCCATATGTGTCATCTCAGCAATGCCGCCGGCATTATCAGCGATCGGTCCGTAAGCATCGGTTGCCAGTGTAATACCCAAAGTGGATAACATACCGACAGCAGATAAACCGATTCCATAAAGTCCGAGATTAAAATCACTGGCACCTCCGGAGCAATAGTAGCTTACAAGGACAGAAATACTTACGATGATGACCGGTGCGACAGTAGAAAGCATGCCAAGGGATAATCCGCTGATGATGACGGTTGCGGCTCCGGTTTCACTGGATTCTGCTAATTTATTAGTTGGGCTATAGGTATCTGATGTGTAATATTCTGTAATGGCTCCGATTAAAACACCCGCTATTAATCCTGAAAGAACGGCTGCATAAAGTCCCATATGACCGGGAAGCATTAGCTTTATAATAAAAAACGCTGCAACAACAATGACTGCCGCACTAATATAAGTACCGGTTCTAAGTGCTTTGAGAAGGTTCTTCTGAGAGGCACCTTCCTCTGTCTTGACAAAAAAGGTACCAATGACGGAAGCGATTACACCCAGTGCTGCCAGCAGCATCGGTATGGACACGCCCTTGATTCCGTATCCTGCGGCAACAGCAAGAGCTGCTGTTGATACAATAGAACCCACATAGGATTCGTAGAGATCAGCGCCCATTCCGGCTACGTCACCTACATTATCACCTACATTATCGGCTATAACTGCCGGATTACGCGGATCATCCTCTGGAATACCGGCTTCTACCTTACCGACAAGATCTGCCCCCACATCTGCTGCCTTGGTAAAGATGCCGCCGCCAACCCTTGCAAAAAGGGCCATACTGGAAGCACCCATTCCAAAGGTCAGCATATTCGCTGTGATTTCCGTAATGCGCTGTTCGACCGGAAGATGTTGAAATGCTGCGTTTAAAATAAAATACCAAATAGAAAGATCCAGAAGACCAAGCCCGACTACCGTAAAGCCCATAACGGAACCGGCTGAGAATGCCACCTGGAGTCCTTTATTCAAGCTTTTTGAAGCTCCTTCTGCAGTTCTGCAATTAGCCATAGTTGCAGTGCGCATACCTATGAAGCCGGAAAGACCTGAGAAAAAACCACCCGTTAAAAATGCAAACGGGGTAAAAAAGCTTAGGAAACCGTTAAATGCCATAATAAGTAAAATACAAAAAACAGCAATGAAAAATATGGCAACCCCTGAATATTGGCGCTTCAAGTAGGCATTTGCCCCTTTTCTCACAGCTTCAGAGATCCGGGCCATTTCTGAGGTGCCCTCTGGTTGTTTTTTAACTCGAAGGAACATGATCCAGGCAAAGATAATCCCCAACAATGACCCCATTGATACAAAATAAATTGCATCCATTACTTCATACCTCCAGTTTTATATTTTGATGATTTCATTATAGTACCAATTAATATATAATTTCAACAAATAAATGAATGTATTTACTAAAAAAAGGCAGTATTTTGCACATAATTAAGAGGAAATCCGAATTTGAATGTTGTTTTTTAACACTTTCTTAACAGCGCTCTTTATGTCTGTAATTATTCGGTTCAGTGGATCTCTAATAATGATGATATTCGATTTTTGCTGGATTATTATCGGTAATATTATAATTTTTTTCTTTTGGACTTGATATTTTTGCGGGAAAAGATTATCCAACCAAAAAGAACCCCCTGCCCTCATGAGTGAGGGGCAGGAAGTTCTTGCTGCCATTGGCATTTTTTTATTTGCAGGTTATTGACTGTAAGTGCAGTGCTTAACTTACACCAGGACCCTTGCTTTCGGAGACAGAGGGTGGAGCAACAGTCCCTTCATTCTGGCTGTTGGTATTCTGGGTTGTCTGAGTAGCCTGAGCTGTCTGATCGGCCGGAGCAGTTTGGACAAATGTAGATTTACCTGCTTTTTGCAGATATTCCATAATTCCTTTTGCATCCGCCTCTCCCAGTGCCTTATACTGTTCCTCTGTTGACAAAAACAGGGTCAAGTCGCTGGTATGGTTTA
>DEYX01000002.1:0-17319 GCA_002365025.1 Hungatella sp. UBA3147
CCAGGGCTGCAATATCGCCTGTGCTTACTGCCATAACCCGGAGACACAGCGGCTGTGCAACGGCTGCGGCATTTGTGTCAGCCAGTGTCCGTCAGGCGCCTTATTCCTATCAGGAAAACAGGTAATATGGGATGAGGCGGTCTGTACCCAGTGCGATCATTGTATTCAGGTTTGTCCCAATTACGCATCTCCAAAGGTGCGGTGGATGGAGGCTATGGACGTCTGGGAACAGATTTCAAAAAATATACCGTTTATTCAGGGAATCACGGTATCCGGCGGCGAATGCGGCCTGTATCCGGAATTTCTCATAGAATTGTTTTCACTTGCAGGGAAAGCCGGGTTATCCTGTTTTCTGGACAGCAATGGCTGTGTGGATTTCACAAAGCATCCGGAGCTCATGGCTGTGACGGATAAAGTCATGTTGGATGTGAAGGCGTGGGACTCCCAGGTGTTTCACAGGCTGACAGGCGGAGATAATGGTATTGTTAAAAAGAATCTGAACTATCTGGCCCAGGCAGGTAAATTATATGAGGTAAGGCTTGTATGTTTGGAGGGAGAATCTTCTTCCGGTCTGGCAGAAGATGAAGATGTGGACATGGAGGATGTCATTAGAGGAGTGGCCGCCGAAGTAACCCCTTATCTGGAGGATTTCAGATTAAAGCTTATTACATTCCGCAATTATGGGGTAAGAGGCAAAATGGAACATAGAAAAAGCCCTACTCAGGACCAAATGGAGAAATTAAAGGAACTGGCGGTTCAATGTGGGTTTAAAGAAATACAAATTGTATAGAATGAAAAATGGAGGAATCAGGTTATGATGAGAAAAGGTATTGTATTTGGTTTAACAGCGGCAATGGTGCTGTCACTTACGGCTTGCGGAGGCGGAAAAACGGAGTCCACAAAAGCCCAGGAGGAAACTTCCGGAGGAAAGAGCAGCTTTTCCGTTGCAATGATTACGGATACAGGCGGAATCAATGACCAGTCCTTTAACCAGTCCGCATGGGAAGGCCTTACTGAGTTAAAGAACAAGACCGGTGCAGAGGTTAACTACATCGAGTCAAAGCAGGCATCGGATTTCGTAACGAATTTAGAAAGGCTGGGAGACAGCGGTGCCAATCTGTTATGGGGCGTAGGCTACGCTTGTGCTGATGCAGTGCTGGAAGCAGCCGGCAGCAATCCTGATATCCAGTATGCGATCATTGACAATGCTTATGAGGATACACCTTCCAATGTGACAGGAGTTATGTTCCGTGCCCAGGAACCCTCCTTCCTGGTTGGATATGTGGCAGGACGGACCACACAGACCGGAAAAGTAGGTTTTGTAGGCGGAATCTCCTCAGGCTTAATCGACCAGTTCCAGTACGGTTATGAAGCCGGCGTAAAGTATGCGGCAAAAGAGCTTGGAAAAGATATTGAAATTTCTGTGCAGTATGCAGAAAGCTTTAGTGATGCAGCCAAGGGAAAGGCCATTGCTGCCAGAATGTATTCTGATGGATGTGACGTGATCTACCACGCGGCTGGGGGCACAGGAACCGGTGTTATCGAGGCTGCCAAGGAAGCGGACAAGTGGGTAATCGGCGTAGACCGTGATCAGGCATATCTGGCACCGGAAAACGTGCTGACATCTGCCCTTAAATTAGTTGGTAAAGCAGTACAGGAAGTATCGGAAGAAGCAATGAACGGCCAGGAAATTGGTGGTAAAACCCTTACCTTCGGCTTACAGGAAGACTGTGTAGGAATTCCTGAGGAACATGGCAACATGCCGGAAGGCGTTTATGAGGATACCTTAAAGGTGAAAGATAAAATTAAGAACGGAGAACTGACACCGCCGACCACAAAAGATGAATACGAAGCTTTTATCGCTAAATAGAAGAGAAAAAATTTTACACCGCAGGAATCGAAAGAGCCTGCGGTGTAAAACCGAAAGGAGAAAGTATTGACATGGTCACGGGAAACAGCGATTATGCGGTCCAGATGCACGGAATCACAAAACGGTTCGGGGCATTTTACGCTTTGAAGGATATGAGTCTGGATGTTAAGAAGGGCAGCATTCATTCTCTTCTGGGTGAAAACGGTGCGGGGAAGTCGACGCTGATGAATGTACTGTACGGATTGTATCAGGCCGATGAAGGAGAAATCTTTATCAATGGGAAAAAGGTGGACATAAAAAGTCCTAATGTGGCCATAGCAAACGGCATCGGTATGGTTCATCAGCATTTTATGCTGGTGGAGGATTTCACGGTCACACAGAATATTATTTTAGGAAATGAAACCACCTCCCGCGCAGGTATTGTAGATATGAAGAAGGCCAGGAAACAGATTTTAGATATCGTGGAAAAATACGGGCTGGAAGTAGACCCGGATGCCAGAATCTGTGATATTTCTGTTGGTATGCAGCAGAGGGTGGAAATATTAAAGGCATTGTACCGGGGAGCGGAACTATTAATCCTTGATGAGCCCACCGCCGTTTTGACCCCTCAGGAAATTGAAGATCTTCTCTCCATCATGCACAATCTGGTAGATGACGGAAAGGCAATCATCATCATCACTCATAAATTAAAGGAAATCAAGGCATCTTCCGATACCTGTACCATCATCCGCCGCGGCGAATACATTGATACGGTTCCGGTAGAGAATGTTTCCGGACAAGAGCTGGCTGCGCTGATGGTGGGCCATGAGGTAAAGCTGGTGGTGGATAAGACTCCTGCAAAGCCGGGAGAAACGGTATTGGAAATCAAAGACCTTGTTGTAAAAAACGAGAGAAAGCTTGAGGCAGTAAAGGGTTTAAACTTAATAGTCCGCAAGGGAGAAATCGTGGGGATCGCCGGTATTGACGGAAACGGGCAGAAGGAACTGGTGGAAGCGATCAGCAGCCTGGTACCTGCAGAAAAGGGAAGCATAACGGTCTGTGGGAAACCGATCATTAACACAAACCCAAGGACAGTCATAGACAGCGGAGTCAGCATCATCCCTGAAGACCGGCAGAAAAGGGGCCTAGTCCTTGACTTCACTGTAAATGAGAATGCGGTATTGGAGCGTTGCCGCAAAGAGCCATTTTCCAGAAAAGGGATCTTAAATAAAAAGAAAATGGAAGAGTTTACCCAAACCCTCATCGAGGCTTATGATGTCCGGCCGGATGACTGCGGTTCCAGAAGGGTGGGGGAACTTTCAGGCGGAAACCAGCAGAAAGTTATTATCGGACGTGAAGTCGCCATGAATCCGGATATACTGATTGCGGTACAGCCGACCAGAGGACTTGATGTAGGAGCCATTGAAACCGTGCATAAGACTTTGATCCGTGAAAGGGATAAAGGAAAAGCAGTGCTTTTGATCTCTTTTGAGCTGGACGAGGTCATGAATGTTTCCGATACCATAGCGGTCATTTACGATGGAAAAATTCAAGATACGTTTCAACAGGGAACCGTAGATGAAAATACGATCGGTCTGTTAATGGCAGGAGGAAAGAACCATGGATAAAGCGATAAAGATTTTAAAAAAACCATTAACAATGACTTTGATCGCTGTTTTCTTCGGATTTATCGTAGCTGGGATCATACTCGCGGCGGCGGGATATCCGCCGGTTCATTCACTAGCCGTCTTGTTTGACGGAGTCTTTTCCAGTCCGAAACACATTTCCAATGTAATCATAAAAAGTACGCCTATCATTCTCACGGGAATCGGTGTTGCATTTGCTTTTAAGACCGGACTTTTTAACATTGGAGCCGAAGGGCAGTTTATTATGGGGTGTGTGGCATCTACCGTGGTCGGCATTCTGTTCGATTTTCCTCCGGTGATCCAGATTCCTCTCGTTGTACTTGCCGGCGTGGCAGCTGGGGCAGTGTATGGCGGGATTGCTGGTTTCTTAAAGGCGAGGGTCGGCATCCATGAGGTTCTTACCAGTATTATGCTGAACTGGATAGCACTTTATTTCTCCAATTATGTATGTTCCTTACCCCGGTTCCATAAGCCGGATACCATTGGAACGTACCCGATCAACCGTTCCGGCTACACGATGATACTGGGAAATTACAAGACGACGGAGGCGGGAAAGACGGCCCTTGCACAGAATGAATTTCTTCGCAGCACCGTTTTGAAAACAGATGTAAACGTCGGAATTATTATAGCAGTCATTCTGGCTGTGTTTATCTGGTTCCTTCTATATAAAACGGCAAAGGGATTTGAGCTGAGAGCAGTAGGCTTTAATAAGAGCGCAGCAGAATTTTCCGGAATCTATGTAAACAGAAACATCCTGCACTCCATGCTTATTTCCGGGGCTATCTGCGGGCTGGCTGCCTCTCTTTATATCACCGGGAATTCTCCTCATGGCATTGCTACATTAGCAGCCTTTGAAAACACGGGCTTTAACGGATTATCCGTTTGTCTGATTGCGGCCAGTTCACCAATCGGCTGTATTTTTGCAGGACTGTTGTTTGGCGGTTTGATCTATGGCGGCCAGTCTTTGCAGTACGAGGTGGGAGCTCCATCAGAAATTATTAACATCGTTATTGGTGTCATCGTATTTTTTGTGGCGCTGACCCGTATCATTCCGCCGCTGGTGGACCGTTTTTCGAAGGGAGGTAAGAAACATGCTTAACAGTCTGATGCTATTTGTAGGCATTACACTTATGTATTCCACTCCTTTGGTATTTGCAGCATTGGGGGGAGTGGTGTCGGAGCGGTCCGGCGTTACCAATATCGGTATAGAAGGAATGATGACCATCGGAGCAGTTACAGGGGCTACTGTGGGTTACTATTCAGGAAGTGCCTGGGTAGGATTTTTTGCAGCCGGTCTGGCAGGAGGCGTTATTGCCCTTCTCCATGCCTTTGCGTCGATTACATGCAAGGCGGACCAGACGATATCCGGTATTGCCATCAATTTGATCGGCCCTGGTGTGGCTCTGTTTGTTTGCCGCCTGCTTTTTGATGGTGCTACTATGTCGCTCCCGGTGCCTCATAAGATCCCAAAGGTATTTGGGAGCTTAAACACAAAGGCGTTTCAGAATTTAAATGTGGATGTGACGGTTGTCATCGCGTTTGTACTGGCTGTGTTTATCTGGTTCTTTCTTTATAAGACAAAGTGGGGGCTTCATATCCGGGCAGTTGGAGAGCATCCGGCAGCAGCGGATACCATGGGGCTTAACGTTTATAAAATCAGGTATATCTGTGTGCTGGTTTCCGGAATTTTAGCAGGACTGGGCGGTGCGTCCATGACTCTGGCCATTATCCCTCAGTTTACGCCTACCGCGATCAGCGGACAGGGATTTATTGCACTTGCAGCTGTTATTTTTGGAAAATGGACTCCTCACGGGGCTTATGGTGCCTGTCTGTTATTCGGAGCAGCCCAGGCCCTTACCGTTACTCTGGGAGGAGGAAGATTTGCGGTTCCTTCGTCCATTCTGGCAATGCTTCCGTATCTCATTACTATCGTAATCCTGATCCTGTTTGTGGGGAAATCCTCTGCGCCGAAAGCCAGCGGGCAGCCATACGAAAAGGATGCGAGGTAAGAGATTAGAGGCAAGTAATGATTCCCGGCGGATCATAAATATGTTATGATGAAATCAAAGAGAAAGAAACGAAAAGGAGCAAGATCGTGAACGATGCTATGTCTTTAATCAATGAACTTCACAGTGAGCCGCGGGAATACTTAAATAATTATCTGGCCAATGCGCCTAAATGGCTACTGGAAGCCTTTAAGATAGTAAACCTAAAAAAAAGCACCACCTTTATTCATGAAAATGAAACCGTAGATACCATTTATATTCTGGTGGAAGGTGTTGTAAAGGCTACGGATTACCGGGTTCAGGAAATCGCCTACGACTATACCAGATTTTATCCGGTGGAAGTGTTTGGAGCCATGGAATTTCTCATGGGCTTTGAGCTTTACCGGACGACTCTGGTGACAGAAACAGACTGCCGGTTCCTCTGTGTCTCCAAAGATCAGTTCAGCCGCTGGATGCTTTCAGATATCCATGCGGTTTTAGAACAGGTTAAGGCCATGGGCGTCTATCTTTTAGAGCAGGTCAGGAAGGAACGTCTGTTTTTATTTTTACAGGGAAGCGACAGGCTGTTCCTGCTCTTTATGGAGATTTACCGGAAATCATCCCATCGGGGGACCTGCCGCATACAGCTTGCAAGAAAAGATTTATCAAACAGCACCGGTCTCTGCATAAAGACCGTGAACCGGTGTGTCAGCCAGATGGAGGAGAAAGGGTATATTTCCCGGGAAGGTAGGGCCATTATTATCGATGAAGAGCAGTACCGGCGGATTAAGGCGGTGGTTGCAGAAAAAATTGATGAGAATGAGATATAAAGAAGGGTGGATTAAGTATGACAAATTATTCAGAAACAGAAGGAAAACAGTATCACCTCCAGGTTGGGAAAGGGGACGTGGGCAGATATGTCATTCTGCCAGGTGATCCCAAGCGCTGTGCCCTTATTGCGAAGTATTTTGACAATCCCAGACTGATCGCGGACAGCAGGGAGTACGTGACCTATACCGGTACGTTAGACGGTAAGTTAGTCAGCGTTACATCTACTGGAATCGGCGGACCTTCTGCGGCTATTGCCCTGGAGGAACTGGTGATGTCCGGTGCAGACACCTTCATCCGCGTGGGTACCTGCGGCGGAATGGATGTGGAGGTGAAAAGCGGGGATTTAGTTATTGCGAACGGAGCCATCCGCATGGAAGGAACCAGCCGGGAGTACGCGCCTATCGAGTTTCCGGCAGTCCCGGATTTTAATGTAACAGGTGCATTGGCTGCTGCTGCAAAGGCCCTGGATAAGTCCTGTCATGTAGGAGTTGTCCAGTGTAAGGATTCCTTTTATGGGCAGCACTCTCCGGAAACAAAGCCGGTATCCTATGAATTGTTAAACAAATGGGAAGCCTGGATGAAGCTGGGCTGCAAGGCTTCGGAGATGGAGTCTGCTGCTCTGTTTGTTGCAGCCAGTGCGCTTAAGGTGAGGGTCGGTTCCATATTCCTTGTATTAGCGAACCAGGAACGGGCAAGACTTGGTCTGGAAAATCCCATCGTCCATGATACGGATGGGGCCATACGAACGGCAGTAGAAGCCATTCGTCTCATGATACAGCAGGATGAATCATAAAAGAGGAGGAGTTCAAATGGAGATGACACCAACTCCCCATAATGGGGCAAAAACAGGTGAAATAGCAAAAACAGTTTTAATGCCGGGGGATCCTTTACGGGCAAAGTATATTGCGGAAACGTATCTGGAAAATCCGGTTCAGGTAACGTCGGTCCGGAACATGCTTGGGTTTACCGGAACCTATAAGGGGAAGGAAATTACCGTTATGGGAGGCGGAATGGGAATGCCGTCTATGGGGATTTATTCCTATGAGCTGTACCATTTTTATGATGTGGACCAGATTATCCGCATCGGTTCCGCCGGTTCCCTGCAAGATAAGGTAGAGCTTATGGATGTAGTGATCGCCATGGGAGCCTGTACGGATTCCAATTATGCTTACCAGTATGGACTTCCGGGTACCTTTGCGCCTATTGCCGATTATGAGCTCCTGGCCAGAGCGGCAGAAGCGGCCGGAAAGCTGGGGACGAAAGCGGTTGTGGGCAATGTGTTGTCCAGCGATATTTTTTATAATGCTGACAGCGGGGTTAATGACAAGTGGCGCAATATGGGAGTTCTGGCTGTTGAGATGGAAACAGCGGCTTTATATATGAATGCGGCTGCGGCCGGTAAAAAGGCTCTCTGCTTGCTGACGATGTCCGATCTTGTATTTGGAGAGGAAAAACTGAGTGCAGAGGAGAGGCAGCTTGGATTTGGAAAAATGATAGAAATCGCCCTGGAATTGTAGATTACAGAAAAACATGGCTCCGGTTTTGGGAAAGGGTGGTAGCCAGGAGGTTGGAAATGAAAGAAGAAACGATGAAAGGTGTTTGCCAGGGTGAAGCTTTGGCCGGAGCAGAGCTTCCTGTAAAGGAAATGATTGATCAGGCTTTTGAGGCTATGGGAAAAGCGTATACTCCATATTCAGGATTTAAGGTGGGAGCGGCGCTTTTATCAGCTGACGGCACTTTGTATCAGGGCTGCAACATCGAAAATGCAGCCTATACTCCGAGCAACTGTGCGGAACGCACGGCATTTTTTAAGGCGGTCAGCCAGGGGGAGAAGGAATTTAAGGCAATCTGTATTGTTGGAGGAAAAGAGGGTATCCCTACTGGGCTTACAGCCCCTTGCGGAGTCTGCCGTCAGGTAATGATGGAGTTTTGCGACCCGGAAACATTTCAGATCATATTAGCGGCAGGAAGAGAAGAATATAAGATATTTTATTTAAAGGAACTGCTGCCCATGGGCTTTGGGCCGAAAAATTTATAGAATACCAAGACACTTTACAGCTGAGAGCTAAGCACTTTATTAATAAGGGCTTAGCTCTTACTGGTTTTATATACGCGGGCATTTCTGGATATCGGAAAAGAAGCAGAAAACGATGATGGTATTCATGCGTGGCCTGATCTGAAGGAAAGAGAAAATACTCTGGATGACATGTATCGTTTATTAAAAATATAATAAAGTTTCCCCATCTGTCTTATAGTCTGTTATAATTACGTTAAATAGTACTTTCCTCAAGGAAAGACGGTACAATATAGAACAGATGTCATAAATTGTATATTGCTGTCAAAGCTGCTTTGTGGTACCATTTAATTATTCTAAAAATGGAAAAAGAGGATGTTTTAAGTGATAAGAGAACGACTACAAAATTGGTGTAAAATCGTAGGGATGTTTATAACCACTGTCATTATGCTTTTGATTCCCTGCGCATCTTATATTCTATTTGAATATGTGACTGGCAATCTGCTGACCATTCCCCTGTCCATGGCTGTTTTAAATATAGGCTGGATCTACTTAATATATCTTGCAGTGTTTGCTGTTAGCGGCAGCACCAGGATAGGGATCTCGATCACAACGGTTTTTCTTTATATTGTTTCCATAGCAGAATACCTGGTTACAGGCTTTCGGGGAAGGCCTATTATGATATGGGATGTTTTGGCTTTACGGACTGCTATGAGTGTGGCAGGAAATTATGAATTTGTCATCACAAAGGAAATGTACCTTGCTTGTCTGGGAGTCCAGGTAATCTGCCTCTTTGCCTTGCTGTTTCCTATAAGGGTAAAGGGCAGGAACAAACGACTGGTCTTTGCCGGAGGAGGTACCGGTGTTGTCCTAAGCTTTATTTTATGGTTTTATTCATGCCTGATCCCGTATAAAGGCCTGGAAATTAATATGTGGGAAGTCAATGAGACGTATCAGGAATATGGATATGTGCTTTCTACGGCTGTCTCTTTTAATTATGCAGTGAAGAAAAAACCAAAGGGTTACAGCTTTGCAAAGGTAAAACAGATTTATGATACTGTAAAAGCGGACAATCAGGTTCTTCTGGCTTCTGCCGGAGATGTCGACGTGGAAAACGAAGATAAGATAACGCCGGTCAATATCATATGCATTATGAATGAAAGTTTTTCCGACTTAAAAGTAGCAGGAAATTTTAAAACGAACCAGGAGTACTTTCCTTTTTTAAACAGCTTAAAGGAAAATACGGTGAAAGGAAGCCTTACTGTTCCTGTGTTTGGTTCTTTGACCAGTAATTCTGAGTTTGAATTTTTGACAGGAGATTCGATCTCCCAGCTTCCGGCTAACAGTATTGCCTACCAGTTTAATGTTAAGCCCAACACATACAGCCTTGTAAGTACATTAAAATCCCAGGGTTATGATACCGTTGCCATGCACCCGTATCCAAAAGAGAACTGGAACCGTCAGGAGTGCTACCGGAACTTGGGGTTTGATGAATTTCTTGATATAGAAGATTATGAAGGCAGTGAGCTGCTTAGAAACTATATCAGTGACCGCGCAGATTACGAGAAGCTGATAGAAAGGGTGGAATCCAAGGAGAATCCGGAGGAAAAACTGTTTCTTTTTAATGTGACTATGCAGAACCATGGAGGCTATGACACCCTGTTTGATGATTTTGATCAGGATGTATGGCTGACCGGAAGTCTTAAGGGAAAATACCCAAAGGCTGACCAGTACTTGTCTCTTATGAAGAGATCAGATGAAGCACTGGAATATTTGATCTCTTATTTTGAACAAAGCTCGGAGCCTACCATGATTGTTCTTTTTGGGGATCATCAGCCAAGTGTGGAAGATGAATTCTTTGATGATATTTCAGGAACTCCCAGTAGCCTTGTGAAGAATGAGGACCGGATGATGTGGTATCAGACCCCGTTTTTGATCTGGACCAATTATGAGACGCAGGCAGAGGAAAAAGGGGAAATGGGAGCCATTTATCTTTCCTCAGAGGTGTTAAAGAGAGCCGGGGTCGCTATGACACCTTATCAGCAGTTTCTCCTTAAGATGGAAGAGACATTCCCTGTAGTACACCCTATTGGATGCTTAGATCAGGAGGGAAACTACTATTCCTGGGAGGCCTTAAATAATCCGGAGAATCCATACAGTGAACTGATTAAGAACTATGAGTATCTGGTATATAACCACATATTTGACGGGAAAAAGCTTAAGGAGATGTTTTCCTTAGAAACCGATAATTAGCCATGGTGGCTTTTAGCAAAAAATAAAATAAGAAAGACGGATGGGGCAGGAAGATGCCGCATTCGCCTTTTTAATTTACAGTAATTATGTATGTTCCAGGCAGCCGCACCAAGCGGTGGTTTCATTGCCGGACTTTGCCTTAAGCATCAATTCCTTGTACGTGTTTACGTGAATCTCTTTTGCTCCTGCCTTTTTTCCAGACTCCCTGCAGCTGGGCATTGGAGGAGCAGCCTAAAAGCATCATTATTAAAGAAGTTCGCCGGTCCTTACGGTTTTTTTACGAATACGTAATAAAAACGTTATTGTAAAAAGCAGGGAAATTGGTTATTATTGTATGGAACCTGATTAAGACAACATGGAGGGATGCGAAGATGAAGGAAATAAATATAGGCAGGGTCATGACTGGACTTTTTACCGCTGCATTTTTATGCTGTACCTCTGCCTTTGTTGCGCTGGCAGATGTAGGCGCGGCCGGTGTACAGGCAACGATTCAGTCCTGTCTGGTCAATTCTGATAAGAACAGCGTGACGGTTCAGGCAGAGAGCAATGCTGATATGGGGGGAACGGATGGTGTCCTCTACCTGGTGGAGCTTCAGCCTTACCAGAAAAATCTTGACGGCAGGACGGATTATGCGGCTTCCGCAGCGCCGGGAAACAAAGTTACCTTTACATTTCCATTGAACCGTAATACGGTCCAGGACAGACTTTACAGCAAATTCGTCATTGCTGTCTGGGATGGAACAAAGTATATTGAAATCAGCAAACCTCATTATATTACAAACCCTGAAATGGTTGCGGCAAATACCCAGCCATTTAATGATCCTCTTACCAAGAAGGGCTTAAACATTCAGCTTAATATGCTGGGGGATGCCTTTGATTTAGGTGTGAAGCACGTAGCCACCAATATCTCTTTTCATCAGATCCTGGGCCAGGGAATTGACTACCAGTACGATGGAAAGACCTATCATTTTGATAAGAATGCCATTACAAGCTATGATGAGACGATCAGTGCTTTATCCGGGAAAGGGATGACGGTAACCGCCATTATATTAAATGGCTGGAATGACGCCGAACCGAATCTGATCTATCCTGGAACAAAGAAAAATGCCAATGCATTTTACTACATGTTCAATCCGGCGACCCAGGAAGGACTGGACCAGACCAGAGCTATTGCTGCTTTCCTGGCAGAGCGGTACAGCGGTTCCAATCCAAACTATGGAAAGATATCAAACTGGATCATTGGGAATGAGATCAACAACCAGCAGTGGAATCATCTGGGGGAAAGGGATATTAACAGTTACGTCCAGGCTTATCAGGATGCTTTCCGGATTTTCTACACGGCTATTAAGAGTACCAGTGCCAATGACCGGGTATATTACTCCCTGGATTATAACTGGAACAATGAAATTGATAACAAGCTGAAATATGGTGGAAGAGCGATTGTAGATACCTTTAATGCCATTGCCAATGAACAGGGGCAGATGGATTGGGGGCTGTCCTATCATCCATATCCCTGTCCGATGACAGAGCCGGAATTCTGGGATGATGAGCAGACCGGATTAATCACCAATGATTTTAACTCTCCGGTTATTAACTTTAAGAACCTTACCACTCTGACGGATTACATGGCTCAGGATTCTTTAAAATCCCCAACCGGCCAGGTGCGTCACATCATTCTGACAGAACAGGGATTTACAGCAACAAGCCAGACAAGAGGCAATGTAGCTCAGATTCAGGCTGCCGCTTATGCGTATTCCTATTACATGGTTGACAGCAATCCTCATATTGATGCTTATATCTTAAGCCGTCAGGTGGATGCCCCTCTGGAAGTGAGGAGCGGTTTATCCTTCGGACTTTGGGAATGTTCCATGGACCGGGGAGATGACATTGTAGCTACAAGGCGCCGTAAGATCTGGCAGGTATTCAGAGATATTGATAAAAAGAAATATACCCTGGAGTCAACGGAGTTTGCCAAATCCATTATAGGAATTGAGAAATGGTCTGATGTCGTTCCAAACTTCCGGTGGAGATCCCTGGAGAAATAAAAACCGACAATAGAACCATAAATATTAAAAACATGAGAACCGCCTTTATAATAATATTAAAGGCGGTTCTTTGTATGTTAAATTCCTTTTAAAATATCATAGTATGAAAAAAAGTTTCATAAATCGTCGAATATCTTGAAAAAATAATACAACAAAGCTAGAATGATATCAGGTAAAAAAATTGAAAATTTCTTCTGGCTTTAAAGAAAGGAGAAGAAATGCATGAAAGGTCTACTTGTAAGGATTGACAGCTATCTCCAGGATGCTGGGGAAGCGGAAAAAGAGCTGATAAAAAGACTGCACAAAAATCCGGAATCAGTCCTCCGAAAGAGTATTAAGGAGATTGCCAAAGAAACTTATACCTCTCCGGCAACGGTCGTAAGACTTTGCAAGAAACTGGGATGTAAAGGATATAAGGATTTTCAGAATACCCTTGCTTATGAAGTGGCTTTATTCCAGGAGAGCAGGGACATTGCGTTTCAGAAGATTACACGGGAAGATTCCATGGAGGACATTATTTATAAGGTTACAAAGAAAAATATCGAATCCCTGGAAACCACTCAAAAGCTGATAGAACCTAAGGTAGTAGCAGAATGTGTGAAGCTGCTGGAAAATAGCAGAACCGTCACCTTGTTTGGACTGGGAACCTCCCTTCTGGCGGCAAGAGATTTGTACTTAAAGCTCCTTAGGGCTGATGTGATATGCAATGTCTGCGACGACTGGCATACACAGTTGCTGGCTGCCAGAAATTTAAGAAAAGGAGATCTTGCTATTGCCATCAGTTATTCAGGACTTACGGAAGAAATACTTCAGTGCGTAAAGGAAGCAAAAGGAAATGGGGCAAAGGTGATCGCCATAACAAGGGCAGTGGAATCGGAACTGGCTTCTGAAGCTGATTACGTCCTTCCTGTTGCGGCAACAGAGCTGATACACCGGAGCGGTGCCATGTCTTCCCGAATTTCACAATTAAATGTAATAGACATTTTTTTTACTGCTTATGTCAATAGAAATTATGATGTGTGTATGAGTAAATTTACGAAAAATTATATACAGAAGAAAGGAAGTACAGAGCATGATTGATTTGTCAGTGCTGACAACAGAGTCCCGCAATCCGGATACCATAAACCTGGATGAAATGACACCGCTTCAAATTGCGGCTATCATGAACCAGGAAGATGAAAAGGCCGTAAAAGCCGTGGAGGAAGTGCTCCCCCAGATTGCCACAGCAATCGAATGGGCAACAGACAGCCTGAAAACAGGAGGCCGTATCATATATATTGGCGCAGGAACATCCGGTCGTCTTGGGGTACTGGATGCAGTAGAATGTCCGCCCACCTTCGGCGTTCCCAGGGAACTGGTAGTAGGCCTGATCGCAGGCGGAGATAAAGCGTTTGTAGAGGCAGTAGAAGGAGCCGAGGACAGTGAGACCTTATGTGAGGCAGAGTTAAAGGAGATTGGTCTTACCTCAGAGGATATTGTGATCGGACTGGCGGCGTCCGGCCGAACACCTTATGTAATCTACGGCCTTGATTTTGCAAATAAAACTGGCTGCCATACCGTAGCCATTGCATGTAATAAAGGATCTGATGTAGGAAAAAAAGCAAAGCTGGCCATTGAACCGGTGACAGGACCTGAGGTATTGACCGGATCAACCAGATTAAAGGCGGGAACAGCACAAAAGATGATCCTCAATATGATTTCAACAGGAAGCATGGTTGGAATCGGGAAAGCTTACGAAAATCTTATGGTTGATGTAAAGCAGAGCAACGAGAAGCTGGTAGTAAGATCACAGAATATTGTGATGACAGCAACAGGCTGCACCAGAGAAGAGGCCGAAGCGGTATTAAAACAGGCAGAAGGACATGTTAAAACTGCTATTACAATGATTTTGCTGGACTGTGATCCAGAGGATGCAAGACAAAAGTTATCACAAGCCGGAGGGAAGATCCGCGAGGCTTTGAAATAAAAGAAAGGAGTTTTAAAGTTTTTTAATAACTTAATGATATTTTCAAAGGAGGATTATCGTGAATTACAAGCAAATCAGTGAACAATTATTAACGCTGCTTGGGGGAAAAGCGAACATAACTTCCAATGCTGCCTGCATGACAAGGCTTCGTGTCGGCTTAAGGGATACATCAAAGGCTGATATTGTAGGCGTGAAAAAGGTAGAGGGAGTTCTTGGGGTTGTTGAGAGTGACACGCTCCAGATTGTATTTGGACCGGGGAAAGTAAATAAGGTATTGGACGAATTTTATAAGCTTACAGGGCTTGCAAAAGGCCAGGCTGAGAATGGACCCGATCAGGATATTAATGAAGTTGCAAAGGAAAACAAAGCGCTTCAAAAGGCAAAATATGATAAACCGGTACAGAGATTTTTAAAGAAGATTTCTAATATTTTCGTAGCGCTGCTTCCGGGCATCATTGCAGCAGGTTTGATCAATGGTATCTGTAATGTTATTAATGTTTCTACCGGCGGATCACTTTTAGGAGTATGGTGGTATCAATGCATCCGGACCATGGGCTGGGCACTGTTTGCTTACCTGCCTATCCTGGTTGGATACAATGCTGCAAAGGAATTCGGAGGTTCAGGAGTACTTGGTGCGATTGCAGGTGCCATGTCAATTGCCAACCCGGGTATGCCTCTCCTTGCAACGGTAAAGGATGCTCAGATTCTTCTTCCTATTACTAATACAGCTTTTAATCCGGCTTCCGGCGGCCTTTTGGCAGCTCTGATCGCAGGCGCATTCTTTGCTTTTCTTGAAAAGAATATCAGAAAGCGTATGCCTGACTTAATTGATACCTTTGTAAGTCCTCTTTTAGTACTTATTGTTGGCGGTATTGTTGCCCTGCTGGTAATTCAGCCTTTGGGCGCAGGCTTAACAAAGGTGATCTTTGCCCTCTTAAGCTTTGTATATGAAAAGATGGGCGTTGTTGGAGGATATATTTTATCGGCGGGCTTCCTTCCTCTTGTAGCAGTTGGCTTACATCAGGCATTGACCCCGATCCATGCCCTGCTAAATGACCCGGATGGTGCTACAAAGGGAATCAACTACCTTCTTCCCATCCTTATGATGGCTGGCGGCGGACAGGTAGGCGCTGGCATCGCACTGTATGTAAAGACAAAGAACGCAAAATTAAAAAGATATATCCGTGATTCCATACCAGTAGGCATTCTTGGAATCGGAGAGCCTATGATGTATGCTGTGACCCTGCCTCTTGGCAGATCCTTTATCACCGCCTGCATCGGTGCCGGATTCGGAGGAGCTGTTGCAGCTCTTATGCACATCGGTACCGTTTCTCAGGGTGTATCCGGTTTGTTTGGTTTATTGATTGTCCAGCCCGGACAGCAGATTGGTTACATAATCGCAATGCTCATTGCTTATGCAGGAGGATTCCTGGTAACCTATTTCTTCGGAGTAGATGAGGACAGAATCAATGAGGTATATGGAGAATAAATGAATACAGGAATTTCAATCTATTTTTTAAGTGGAATGGAAAAGAATGAACGCTTAATAAAGAAAGCGATAAAGAGCGGAGTGAAGTATGCGTTTACTTCACTCCACATTCCAGAGGAAACAGGAATCGATTACCGTTCGGATGTACTTAAACTTCTGAGCATGTGCAGGGAAGGCGGGTTAAATCTTATTGTTGATGTGGGCCCGGAAACCCTGGAAAAGTTTGAAACAGACAGCATAGCAGAGCTTAAGGAGCTGGGAATCACCCATGTCCGCCTTGATTATGGTTTTGATGCAAAAGAGACGGTAGAGATTTCCAAGGATTTTTATGTGGTATTTAATGCCTCCACCATTATGGAGGAGGAACTAATGGAATGGAAAAAGTATGGGGCTGATTTTGCCAGATTTACTGCATGCCATAACTTTTATCCCAAGCAGTTCACAGCCCTGTCACTGAAACAAACAAAGGAAATGAACCAGAGGCTTCAATATCTTGGCTTTACTACCATGGCTTTTGTGCCTGGGAATCTGGAACTGAGAGGCCCCTTGTTTGAAGGTCTTCCCACGGTGGAAGAGCACCGGGGGAGGAAAGACCAGGTGCTTTTGAACATGCTGGAACTCTTCTATGATGGTTCCTGCGATGTGGTGTTAATCGGCGATGTGGATGTAGAAGAAAGGGATTGGAAGGATATCCAATGCTTAAGCCAGGATTATGTGGAACTTAAGGCGGACATACTTTCTCCCTATGAATTTGTAAGAGACATCATTCATCATGACAGACCGGATTCCAGCGGATACGTTATTCGTTCCCAGGAATCAAGACAGTATAAGCAGGAGATTAAGCTTGATCATGAGAATCATACACAAGTAAGGAAGTTGGGAAGTATCAGCATTTCCAATGAAAATTATTTAAGGTATATGGGAGAACTGGAAATTGCCAGAGTTGATCTGCCTGGAGAGGATAGGGTAAATATTATTGGGCAGGTACATGACTCTTGTATGAAATATTTGCCATATATTCAGAAAGGGCTTGGAGTGAAACTGATATAGTTCTTATATTAAAAAAGTCTGTAACCATTGGTAAGACTGGGGTTACAGACTTTTTAGAATGATTTTTATCTGCGAATGTTAGAGACAACGTTCTGTTACATTGTATCATAAGTCTGCAGTGCAGCCAGCGAATCTTGCAGATTCGCTGGCTCACGGGCATACGCCCTATGAAATAAGACAGAAGAAGATTT
>DEYX01000002.1:17522-24666 GCA_002365025.1 Hungatella sp. UBA3147
AAATCTTCTTCTGTCTTATTTCGCACTGCTCATTGCTATTGTGAATCATGCCAGGTCAAAGCTCCGTAAGCATCCAGAAGACCTCCGCTTACCATCTTCCCTGTAAGGGTATCAAGCTTCCTGCTTGAATTTAAAAGAATAGTTTTTACATCTGACAGGGAAATGTCCTGCCGGTAAGAATAGAGCATAGCAGCCACACCTGTTACCATGGGAGCAGCCATGGAAGTGCCGCTCATAAAACCGTAGGCATTACCTGGGACAGTGCTTAATATGTAGCTGCCGGGGGCGGCTATATCAACGCTCGTTGCGCCATAGTTGGAATCCTTGCTTAAGGTTCCGTCAAACAAGAGGTTCGCCACTGAGATTATGTTGTCATATGGAAGGGAAGCAGGATAAACAGGATAGATATCTGTATCGTATCCAAGCCCGGAGATTCCGCCGTTACCGCAGGATACCACAAACATCATGCTGGAATTTTTCATGGTCTGGGCAAGCTCTTCACTGTAGGCTGAGGTGCCCATGCTTAAATTGCAGATGGAAGCACCGTGTGCTTCGGCGTAATGGATCGCCTGGATCACAGCTTCCGGGGATCCCAGCCCGTCTTCGCCTCCCAGGGCCTTTAAAGGCATGATCTTTACATAGTTATTGTCCGTGATTCCGGCTATGCCGTAGGCTCCCCGTGCGGCGCTGATGGTTCCTGCCGCATGGGTTCCATGGCTGTCCTCGCCGCCGGTAAAGACCTGATTATTTCCGGAGTAAAAATTCCAGCCGTGAATATCATCCACATATCCGTCGCCGTCGTTATCGATTCCATCTCCGTCAATCTCGCCTGGATTGGTCCATATTGCATTTTTAAGCTCCAGATGATTGATATCAATGCCGGTATCGATGATGGCGACAATGACAGAGCGCTTATTCTCAGCCTGATCGTAAAGCTTCCATGCAGGCTGTACATTAATATCGATTCCGGTGACAGCACCAATCACTGTAGATTCATAGTCCCCGGGACCGGGCTTTGTCGTACCGTCTTTTGACTTCCATCCGTCGTAAATATTATCAATGGATTTAAATTTGGATTTTAACTCTATCAGGCGGAATTCCCCGTCATTTTTTAACCCCCACTGATAAGTGGAAAATTCATCTGCGGGGGATAGGTTTATAAGACCGGGGCCGAGGGCCATAGTCTGCAGTGCTTGTCCACTGTCTGAAGATTGTGCCCAAAGTGCGCTGGTTAAGGTCGTCTCAGAGCCTTTCCCGGGAACAGGGCTGTTAAAAAATGGCAGGCCTGCAAGAAGGAAGGCTAGTATCAGACAAGCGGCGCGAGTTGTTTTTTTCATGGTTTCTATCTCCTTATATATAAAGCAATCATTGAAAGTGCTCCTATTATATCATATACTCTACGCAGTAGGTTTGAAAAAAATGTGAAAAATGTAAAAATTTTACATCATTTGGCTGAAAAGCCTCTGAAACACTCCGTTTGATCAATCAGAATTGTTTTGATTAAAATAGTTTGATAAAGCTTCTTGTCCTGTGATAAAATATAAAAATGCAGAGAGGAGGGCTTTCATGGAAGAAAAGTATTTTCGAAATAAGATCACATGGTTTACATTTCTATATAGTTTTCTGGTCATATGGGTCCACTCTTACAATGCGGTTCTTTTCTTAGGTACTACCAGTATTGCTTATAAGGCCGACTGGATGGAACGGTTTTTAGGAGGCACGGTGGCGCAGATTGCCGTACCGGGGTTCTTCCTGATTTCCTCCTATCTTTTCTTTCGCGGCTTTACTTTAGATCGACTCCTGGTAAAGTGGAATTCCAGAATACGGAGTGTCTTGGTCCCCTATATCGTATGGAATTTCCTTTATTATCTTGGATATGTTATCGGCAGCCGGATTCCGGTGCTTTCTGATGTCATTGGAAAGGGAAAGGTGCCTTTGACGTTTACTATGGCGGCCGAATCGGTCCTCCATTATACGTATAACTATGTTTTCTGGTATTTAAACCAGCTGATCCAGTTGATCCTTCTGGCACCTATTATTTATATCATTGTGAAGCGTAAGGAAATGGGGTGTCTGTTTCTTGCGGGAATTCTTGCTGCAATCTATATGGGAGGTGTGCTTCCCTTTTTAAATCTGGATGCTTTGTTTTATTATTCGTTCGGAGCCTTTGCAGCCATTCATGGGAAAAAGATCGTAGAAGGATCCTGGAATATAAAATATCTTGAGGCAGGTGCCGCAGTTATTGTGGCAGGCTTTTTTCTTCGTTGGGTAGATTTTCCGGGAGATATTAAAGGAGAGATGGCAGCTTCTGACGTATGTTTCCGGCTTCTTATTCCATTGGGATTATGGCTGCTGGTACCGGAGAGATATTTGATAGAGGCAAAGGAATGGATGAAGCAGAACTTTTTTCTGTATGCCACTCACTTTGCCATGGTGAGACTAATTAACAAAACGGGAGCATTGCTGCTCCCGACTGTAATAGCAGTGCCATTTGGGCTTTTTCTGCTTATGCCGCTTTTTTGTGTTTTCTTCAGCTATCAGATAGGCCGGTTTTTCAGACGTTTTCTTCCGGGCCTATGGTTCTTGCTAAACGGAGGGCGCTGATAAGAGTTCTAAGCGTCTGCCGACCATCTTCCGGATGCTCCACAGGGCAGAAGAAGACCGGTATTTGTGACCGGAAGTCCTATTTCACCGGACTGGACAAAGCCACCGTATTTTTGTTTCACTTCGATAGAAATCATGTAGGTTAATACAGAAGGAGCCAATCCTGTGGTATAGGAGTTGATGAGGAAAAACAGTGGTTTATCGGATAAAAGCTGGGCGCAAAGCTGAACAAGAGGATGAATGGCGTCCTCTATTTTCCAGATTTCGCCCTTTGGCCCTCTTCCATAGGAAGGAGGATCCATAATGATTGCATCGTAATGGTTTCCCCTTCTGATCTCTCTTTCAACGAATTTTACGCAGTCATCCACGATCCAGCGGATGGATGCGGAATCCAGATTGGAAGAGCGGGCGTTTTCCTTGGCCCAGCCGACCATACCCTTGGACGCATCTACATGAGTAACAGAAGCCCCGGCTTTTGCGGCTGCCAGGGTAGCACCTCCGGTATAGGCAAATAAGTTAAGCACTTTTACAGGCCGTCCGGCCTGTTTTATTTTTTCACTGAACCAATCCCAGTTTGCCGCCTGTTCCGGAAAGAGTCCTGTATGTTTAAAGCTGAAGGGCTTTAATTGAAAGGTTAAATCCTTATAACTGATTGTCCATTGTTCCGGAAGGTTAAAAAATTCCCACTCACCGCCGCCCTTGGCACTGCGATGATAGTGGCCGTTCATCCTTTTCCAGCCTTTTTCCGTCTTGGGAGTGGACCAGATAACCTGTGGGTCAGGACGTACAAGGAGATAATTTCCCCAGCGTTCAAGTTTTTCTCCTTCTGAACAGTCTATCACTTCATAATCTTTCCAGCCGTCTGCAATCCACATAATTGGTGCCGCCCTTTCCATAAATAGTTAATAGTAGTTTTCTCAAATAACCGTTCAATTGCCAATGGCAAATTTGAACTTCCTTGATTATACTGGATAGAGCCGGGAGCGTCAAGTACGGGAGAAATGATGGAAAAGAGCCCATATTCACACCTTGTCTTTTGTCTTATATAATATAGTATAAATTAAAAGAATGAGGTGTAAATTTATGTGCTGTTTTAATATAGGCTTTTCTGCCTGCGGCTGCGGCTGGAATAATGGATGCGGCAACCAATGTAGCTGGGGCTGTAACAACGGCTGTAACTGGGGCTGGACGAATGGATGTAATCAGGGTTGCTGCAATCGGGGCTGCTGCAACCGTTGTAATAGATGCTGCGGTAACTGGGGCTGTAACAATCGCTGCAATTGGTTTTAAAAAGAATGGCTGAATCTTTTAACTTAAGGAACTTATTGGGACTGAATTCTGTATTAACGGGATTCAGTCCTGTTTGTCTGCCTGTTTTTCATTCGAATTGCTATAATAGTTAATCTTATTTTGTTATATTTATAGCAATGTATTTTCAGATAAAGACCCAGAAAAGACAAGGGAAATAATTTCGTAATAGAATTGAAAGATTAAAACAGTTGAATAATCTGTGATTAATTGTTAAAATAAATTATAGCAAAAAAGGAAATCCTTGTAAGGAGTGAAGATATGAAAAGAAAAGGTCTCATCATGCTGGCTGTTACCGCCATGCTGACGGTTGGTGCAGTGTCTGTAGAGTCTTATGCCGCAGAAGGTTGGGCTCAGTCTGGAAGCACCTGGGTTTATTATGATACAAGCGGAAATAAGGTGACGAACACCTGGAAAAAGGGAGCGGACAACCTTTGGCGTTATTTAAACACCAATGGCGAGATGTCCGTTAATACCTGGGTGGAAAATACTTATTATATGGACTCCAACGGAATTCTGGTTACGGATAAATGGATGAAGTTTCAGGATTCAAGCAGTTCCCAGTACAAGTGGTATTATTTCGGCAGCAGCGGAAAGGCCATAATGGATAACTGGTCTAAGATCAATAACAAATGGTATTATTTTGACCCCAACGGTGAGATGCAGACCGGCTGGGTCCTTGATGACATGTATTATTGCGGAACGGACGGAGCCATGCGTACCGGCTGGCAGAAGCTTTACTCACCGAACAGCGATAACGACGGGGACCGTGTTACTCCGGGGGATAATGATGACGGAAAGTTCTGGTACTATTTTAACGACAACGGTAAAAAGTATGTTCCAAAGGACATTTCCGGAGATTATGCTACCTATAAGATTGACGGTGTCGCTTACTGCTTTGACTCAGATGGAGCTCTTCAGACCGGATGGAAGAATGTTGGGGTTGATAACGCGGAGTACGACATCCAGAACTATAAATATTATGACAGCAATGGCAAGCTGAGAGTGGGCTGGTATTCTGTGGAACCGCCACAGGATTTATCCGGCTATGAAGAGAGTGTAGAATGGTTTTATTTCTCTAGTTCAGGAATTCCAAAGACCGGTCCGAAGGAAGGAGATGCCACCACTCAGAATATAACTAAAATTAATGACAAGACCTATCTGTTTAATAGCCTGGGCAATCCTGTATATGGGCTGCAGAAGGTGATGATTGGAAGTACTTCGGAATATACGGCATTCTATTTCGGAGATAAGAAGACCAGCACTATGCAGAAGGGCAGGATAAAGGTGATTGAAGGAGACGGCGGGGAAGCTACCTATTATTTCAGTGACAGCGGCCGCGGTTATACCGGAGTTAAGGACAGTTACCTTTATTATATGGGAAAGCTTCAATGTGCGGATGAAGGAACGAAGTATGAAGCCATTGCCATTCCTACAGGAAGCACCAAAACAACCTATGTGGTGAACACTTCCGGCAAGGTGTCCAAGAATACGACGGTAAAGAACTCTGATGGTGTAAAATATAAGACTGGAAGCAATGGAAATTTATTAAAAGTGGATGATGAAAATCCAAGCGGAGAGGGCAGAACCCCTACAGAACCTGTTTGGGAATAGGAAAAGAGCGATCAAAGGCGCAAAACCTGTAAAATCAGATTTTGCGCCATTTTTTTGAAAAAAATGCTTGCAATGTAAAAAATAATATGTTATTATACAAAGGCTGTGGCATGATAGCTGTGAAGCGTGAGGTTGCTGCTTATAAAAGCAGGTTTTCCGTGGAGCGAATGTCAAGTTAGGAAACTGGCGACAAGTCACTGTACAATTTAAAATCCTGTTTATTTAAATAGGAAGTCAGTGTGTGGTCTTAGATGACACACACGGGAACGTGTACAGTCACCGCTTGTCGTACTTCTACTAAGTGCGAAAAGGAGGCGACTTTTTTTATGGCAAGTCAAGTAATGAGAATCACATTAAAAGCGTATGATCATCAGTTGGTTGATCAGTCTGCGGGCAAAATCATCGACACTGTAAAAAAGACAGGATCAAAAGTGAGTGGACCGGTGCCGTTACCAACCAAGAAGGAAGTGGTAACCATCTTAAGAGCGGTTCATAAGTACAAAGATTCCAGAGAGCAGTTCGAGCAGAGAACGCATAAGAGACTCATTGATATCATTACACCAAGCCAGAAGACTGTTGATGCATTGTCCAGACTGGAAATGCCGGCAGGTGTGTACATCGATATCAAGATGAAGAATAAATAATCTTCATCAGAACCATTATGGAAATTGTTCCATGCATGTCCTGAAGGGTTTTAATATAGAAGCAACACTTTTTCCTGTAAGGAATCAACATCTCCGCCAGGCGGAGTCATAGTGTTCCATGTATATTGGACTGTTCTAGGATGATTGCGAAAGCAATCCGCTGTAGAATTAACAAACAGGAGGTAAAAACATGAAGAAGGGTATTTTAGCTACCAAAGTCGGAATGACACAGATCTTCAATGAGAACGGAGTCTTAACTCCGGTAACAGTTCTTCAGGCAGGTCCTTGTGTAGTAACACAGGTTAAGACTGTTGAGAACGATGGTTACAGTGCAGTACAGGTTGGTTACGTTGATAAGAGAGAAAAGCTTGTCAGCAAGCCAATTAAGGGCCATTTTGATAAGGCCGGTGTATCTTACAAGAGATACGTAAGAGAGTTTAAGCTTGAGAATGCTGACCAGTATTCTGTAAAAGATGAAATCAAAGCTGAGATCTTTGCAGCAGGCGACAAGATCGATGCAACCGCAATCTCCAAAGGTAAAGGTTTCCAGGGTGCTATTAAGAGACACGGACAGTCCAGAGGACCTATGGCTCACGGTTCCAAGTTCCACCGCCATGCAGGTTCCAACGGTGCAGCTTCTGACCCCAGCAAGGTATTCAAGGGCAAAAAGATGCCTGGCCAGATGGGTAACAAGAAGGTAACAATCCAGAACCTCGAAATCGTTAAGGTTGATGCAGAAAACAACCTGATTCTGGTTAAGGGTGCTATACCAGGACCAAAAGGTTCAGTAGTAACTATAAAAAAAGCTATAAAGAGCTCTAATTAATTGACTAAAAGAGAAAGGAGGAATAACAATGCCAAAATTAAACGTACTTAATGTTGCTGGGCAAAACGTTGGAGAAATAGAATTAACTGATACTATATTTAATGTAGAAGTTAATGAGCATATATTATACGAAGTTGTAAAAAATCAA
>DEYX01000350.1 GCA_002365025.1 Hungatella sp. UBA3147
TATCCCAGGCTCTCAGCCTCGAACCGGCAGGTTCGGTCTCCGGTAGACCAGCAATCAATCTCTTTCACACGGTACTGACAACCGCTGTAAACTTCCAGAATCCCCGCAATAAAGCCTTCATCATAATCACAAACCGTCTTTCCTGAAATGGGAAGGCCGGAACAATCCAGATCCTCTGAAACGGTCAGTGTAAATGACAGGGAATCCATATCCACTCGTTCCATACGCAGGATACCAATCTTCAGCTCCATCAGCTTATTCGTTAAATTGGCGATGAAGTAATCAAAATCACCCGAAAGATCCAGTACATTTTTTGCCAGTTCTTTGCCTGCCAAGTGCCCGGCAGCCCTAAACAGGCGGCTGGAAGTCTCCTCGTCATATTCACGGGCCAGGATATCCTTTAAGGTGTATTGCAGCAGACGGTAAACAAGCACCGGTACATCAGAGCCCATATTCTTTCTTCCCTCATCAATGTTTCCAAGGGATTCCCAGGTGAACTGAGATGGTTTGCTTTCATAAATCATAAAAACTCCTCCTTAATATGTACTGTGAAATGATAACAAAGCCCTCGTCGATTCCGGACAAACGCATACGTGAGAACGTTCATAACGCTTTACCGGCATACAACAGAATAAGAGGGCTTACGGTTCATAGGGAGAAATATATATTTATTTTATTGTACAAGATTTAATTTGCCGTTATGAACAATCTGTTTCAAATTGCCTTTTTAATGTCCTAAATAGTTCATGGCAGTGTATAAAGTATTTTATTGATATGGATTTTTTGTTGGTATCTTAGTTAAATGACTTTGCGCCGCAAACGAAATCTGTTTTCATATCCCTATGGAGGTGCCTCGTATGAGTCATGATTTAACGTCCGGTCATAACCCATTCTGAACAATTTGTTGTAAAGTATATTTGTTTCTCTTGTACTCTCCGAAGAAAATTATGAATCTTTTCAGTACACTTTAAATTAGCATACCAGAAAATCTCTTATATTATCTATCAATGTTCCAAAATATCATTTTTATGTTCCAAAACGAATTAACTAAAATGCATTTACTGCAAAATCATTGGAAATTCGTATATAAATATTATGTCATTTTATTACGGAGGGAATAAGAATTAAGAAAGAATCAAGAAAAGAAACCCATTCTTGACTAAGGTCAAAAACAGGTTCCTTTTGTTAAAGCGGGTGATGGGAATCGAACCCACGTATCCAGCTTGGAAGGCTGGTGTTCTACCATTGAACTACACCCGCACGGAATTTCTGAAGTTTTTCAAAAGTGCTTTGAAAAGCACAATGCCCAAAGCCGGAATCGAACCAGCGACACGAGGATTTTCAGTCCTCTGCTCTACCAACTGAGCTATCTGGGCATAACCACCTGCAACACGAATAATTCTACAAGATTTCTCCCATCTTGTCAAGACAAGTTTTCTAAATTATGTCAAAAAAACATAATACTCAGTAAAATCTTTAAAACAAATCACATGCCTGGTCAAAACTTACACACCTTGAATATCTGGAATTCCACATATTCTCATTATAATATTTGTAGGACTGTTCCGCAGTCATATACTCATTATCAACAGTAGTATTGCAATAAGCCGGGACAACCACTTCAAATCCATGTTCAAAACCGCACTTTATTGTTGCATCTATGCAGTAATCGGTCTGCAAACCTGTAATCATAATGGTATCTTCATTTTTAGAGCGCAGGTATTCTAATAAACCCGTATCCCTAAATGCACTATTAACATGTTTATCAAATATTTTTTCTTCATTCATTGGAGCAAATTGTTCAAATATTTCAAATCCTTTTACGCCCTTAGTCAGCTCAAAACCATCATCGTGACGTACATAAATAATCTCTATGCCCTTGGTTCTTGCTAAATGAATTAATTGCTTCATGTTATTTACAAATATTTCATATTGAAACAATTGATTTGTAACAATCATATCCTGTGCATCTACTACTAACAGTACCATATAAATCCCCCTTATTCTATTGTTTTCCAGAGCAGCTGGCCATTTTCGAAAATCACCTCCATTCGCCCGGTATCCTTTAGCCAGGAAAGATAAGAGCGGATCGTGCTGCCAACGAGTACATATTGCTCAAAATTCATAACCAGACCATAATCATTGAAAAGCTGCTGTAAAACCTTTTCAAAGATAATCGGCTCTTTACAAATTTCAAGTATCTTATCTGCTATTTCATGTACCTTATTAATGTTAATCTGAGCGAGCGGGGCGATATCATCAGTCGCTTCTGCATGGGCAGGGATAAAAACCTTTGCTTTCATGGTCTTTACCATTTCCAAGGTGTCAAGGTAAGCGGACACATCATAAATAAACCCGATCTGGTATTTTTCCAGTGTTTCTTTGCTCGACAGGCAGTCTGCCAGATAAACGACGTCATCCATATCTCTAAAACCCACCATATCAAAAAAATGACCGGGAAGAGGAATCACACTCATACCCTTCGGAAGAACTTCCTCTGTAAGGTGTTCTGCACTGCTTTCCTGGGCCATCAGGAATTTGTGCCTTAAGTCCTTTGGCGGAAACCCGCCATACAGGAAAGAAGGCTCAAGGATGGTATGGTTCGTAAAGTCGCATTCAATACCGGAAGCATAAACTTTGCATCCGGTTTGATTCTGCAAATACTTATTGCCTCCGATATGATCGGCATTTGAATGGGTATTATAAATTGCCGTCAGCTGCCAGCCATTGGCATCCATTATCTGCCTGATTTTCCGCCCGGCATCCTTGTCACTCCCGCTGTCAATAAGGCATACATCCGTATCGTTAAGCTTAACAATGCCAATCTTTGCCGGGCTTTGAACATAATAACTATTTGTGCTAACCTGATTTAACTCATACATTTGGGAAACCTCCATATAGTAGAAACCCTTTGAAAACTGTAGTTTTGATGATGATAATGATCTTACAGGAAAGGAAGAGCCGGGTCCTTCCGGACAGACCTTCCTTTCCGCTCCGAAATCCTGTCTCCTTCTTCCACCCTTCCGCAGAGCAGCGGGCTATGCTTATCGTATAATGTGCGTCTCCTCTTCACTGCCTCCACACTGTCATTGGCATAGCAATACTTACAACCAGCCAAACAGGTGTCATAAGTCCCCACCTCAACGCTTTCCACGCATCCACATTCTGATCTTTGATTTTTATCCTTCCTCCGGTATACCGGACCGCCTATTAAGCATTCCGCCATCGCAGGGTCAATACAGCTTCCTCGCGAAATCCCGGCAGAACTTAAATCAGCTATTTCCGCACATGCTTCAATCCTGAGTCCGTAAGTACCTGCAATCGAGGCCAGCCCTTTACCCAGCCTTTTCATCCCTTCTTCATCCAATTCTTCTACCGGGATTCCCTTCATATTACGTTCCGTCTTTCCATACATGTCCAGAAAACTGATCACTACCTTTTCCGCAGAACCGCATACACCTCTGGCGATTTCTTCAAAGGCCCGCAAATGGTATTCCTCTCTGTAGCGGCCATTAAGGAATATGGGATCATACCGCCAGACCATACGGTCTTTCCCCACTTTTTCTGCCGTTTCCCGGAAAATATCGATCAAATGCCTTTTATCCGGCAGTCCAGGCTCAACATCATTTCCATATCCCGTCAATGTAAACTGGATATAGAAAGGGAGGCTTCCAAGCTCCCGGATCCGTTCCATCATAGGCTCCGGATTTTTTGTCCAGAATACTATAAGCTCCACCTGCTCCGGAGATAGGTCGATCCGGCTGATCTGATGGCTGTTCATGGGATTTTTTACATAAAGATACCCTTCTTCCAGCCTGTTAAAAAACCAATCCGAATAAAATTGTGGAATATCAGTCCGCCTGCTGACACTGAGTATCATAGTTCTCACTCCTGTTTCTTCTTAGTAAAATCATTATAAGCATTCCATGCGCCTGCTTCAACCTCATCTGTATGGAATAAGTTGGCATAATGTTTTGCTTAATAACTGGGAATTCTGATATATGAAATGAAGCCGTTTTCTAACATCATCTACAACTGGAGGAACCCCATGAAAAATGAACCTGTATTTTTAACTGACAAAAATCATAACGTCATTTTGGAAGCCATCTCTGGTACTCCCAATGCTGCGCTTCCTGACAGCTTGAAGCCTTTTGAAATATTGGAACCTAATACTTCGGACGGTGCCACGGAAAAACATGTTCCTGTCATTGAGACAGAAGGAAATCATGTGACTGTAAAGGTGGGCAGCACGTTCCATCCCATGACAGAGGAACACAACATTTCCTGGGTCTGCTTACAGACAACGGCAGGAAGTGTCATGAGAGTAAGCTTAAGCCCTGACTGTGAACCGGTGGCCTGCTTTACTCTGGAGAACGGTGATTCTCCAAAAGCCGCTTTTGCCTACTGCAATCTTCACGGATTCTGGAAAACAAAGGCGTAACGTTTTGATTCGTAGCCCCTGATTTATTGGCAATATATGTATTGCCTTTTAGTATATAACGATTTGAATCATTTATCAACGTTCCTACCGTTTCTTAAAAAACTTAATAGTTTCCTGAGACGAATCATACTGAGGGTAAAACTAATCGGAATCACACAATCCTCCAATAAAGTTTATTTACAATTGATCGGTAATCGTTAGGCTTAATGCTTAACAATTATCCCTTTTGTAAACATCCTTTTTGGAGGATTATTAACTTAGGATTAATTTTTTTAATTTTTATTTTCTTCGTGGGAAACAGTTTCCTCTAACAGTTGGAACTTTGCAACCTCCTGCCTTAACGCCTGGGCCTGTGCCTCCAGTTCTTCACTGGAAGCCGAGCTTTCCTCCGCCGCTGCCGCATTAGACTGCACCACGGCAGATACCTGGGATAGTCCTCCCAGGATCTGCTCCATAGCCTTGGCCTGTTCCAATGAAGCTGATTCAATTTCTCTCTGCCAATATAATTTATAGTGGCCTAATGGGTATATCAGATAATTTTCAGATAACTATATGATTTTTACTAAAGTTTTACACTTATCCGGACAACTTTTTACATATCAGGTACGTCTTCAATTTTATCAGGTGATAATTGACAAGAAGCTTGGAATCATCTCACCCTCATAGTAGAATAATCCTTTTCCTAATTCGCCGGCATCCCAGCGGCGCTGCGGATGATCCGGATATGCTGTGTAGCCGCCTGAATATACTTCATTACGATTTCCTGACGGATCCCAAAAATAAATGGTCTGCCCGCGTGTGATTGCATGACGTGTGGGTCCAACATCATGTTTGATGGAATAACGTGCCATCCAGTCAGCCGCATTACCCACGTCACACCAATCCTGGAGCAAAAAGCCAACATGATGGATTTTCCCTGGTTGATCAAATTCAACAAAAGCCAGGTCATGGGGCTTATTTGAACCGGTAATCCAACTTGCAAGACGTTTTCCGTCAGGCGTATTGCAGATTTCAGGAACATACATTCCCAGCACCTCCGTACAGAAGCGCTCTGCCTCTGCGATATTGGGCCCATATAACAGCATATGATCAAATCTCTGGCACCTCATACCTCTTGGCGGATCTACCCAAATGTGGGGATTGATAATTTCCGGTATCTGCTCCGCTTTTTCAACCTCTGAATATAGTTCTAAACGGTGACCGGTGCTGATTGTAAATCCAATCCTGCGTCCAAAACCCGGCTGATCTGAATCAGCAGGGACATGATCCACTTTATATCCAAACGCTTCAACCTTTTTCTCCAGCTTTTCCAGCAATTCTTCCGATTCCACTTTAAATGCTGCAAAATCAAATCCTGCCGTATCTGCCAGGCGCAAAACAACAGAATGATGATCAAATTCATCATAGCCTTTTAAGCATACTCTGCCGTCTTCTGTTCTGCACACCTCATTGAGACCTAACATCTGAGTGTAGTGCCTTAATGTCGCATCCAAATCCAAAACTCTAAGCTGAATTAAACCTGGTCTGAGAACTCCACTTAATGACATACAAATACCTCCTCATTCTTAATATTTTTTATTTTAAATTTGTTTTGAAATCATAAGATCACTGACCGGAACTACACAGCAAACCAATACAATGCCTTGTTCCGCCTCTTCTTTGGAGACATGTGCACGGCTCATTTTTTTAACCACTTTAAAATCACCGCTCACGATCTTCATCTTACAAATTCCGCAACCGCCCCCAAAGCAGCCGTATTTTAAAGGCCCTGTGCCTGCACGCTTCATTGCTTCTAATATTTTTTCATCTTCATGACAGGTAAATGCCACACAGTCTTCCAATACTTCTATCCTATAAGTATTTTTCATATAGAAACTTCCTTTACCGGCCTGCAGACATTTTAAGCTGATAAGCCACATCAATGATCATATCTTCCTGGCCTCCGACCATCTTCCGCTTTCCCAGTTCGATCAAAATATCCCTTGGCTCAATGTGATATTTTTCAGCTGCATGATAAACATGCAGTAGAAAACTGGAATAAACACCGGTATAGCCTAACATCAGAGACCCTGTATCAATCTCCTGCGGTCTTAACATCAATGGCTTTACAACGTCCTTTGCAAGATCCATAAGTCCATATAAATCAAGTCCTGTTTCAAATGACTCCCTCTGCAAAACGGCGGCCAGCACTTCAATTTGAGTATTTCCGGCACCGGCACCCAGTCCGCAGACCGTAGCATCTATGTAAGAAGCCCCAGCTTCCACCGCTGCCAATGAATTAGCCACCGCCATGCCTAAATTGTTGTGAGCATGGAATCCAACCGGGATTTTAACCGCTTCTTTTACCGCTTCGATTCTTTTTACCACTTCCCGGGGAGTAAGATAACCGGCGGAGTCCGCAAGATTAATGTAATCCGCTCCATAACTCTCCATCTTTTTCGCTTCCCCGGCAATCACTTCCGGCGGAGCCATATGGCACATCATCAGGAAGCCAACAGCCATCATGTCAAGTTCCTTAGCTGCTTTGATATGCTGGGCACTTACATCCCCCTCCGTCACGTGGGTGGCGACTCTTACCACTTTCGCTCCATGCCTGTTGGCACACTTAAGGTCCTCAATAGTACCAATACCAGGCAGTAACAGTACCGTTAATTTGCTGTTCGTTATAACTTCATTGGCCGCCTCTAAAAGTTCAAATTCATCGGTTTTGGAAAAACCATAGGTATAACTGGAGCCCCCCAGCCCGTCACCGTGAGTAACCTCGATAAAAGGGACCTTACTATCATCAAGTGCTTTTGCGATTCTTTTCACCTGATCCCCAGTATAGCTGTGCCGCAATGCATGGCTTCCATCTCTCATGGTCGTATCAACGATCTGAACCTTCCGTTTTTCCATGCTAAGCACCTCCCTTTAACAATTTCTCAGCGATTCTCTCACCGGCGGCCACAGCCGCAGCATTAATGATGTCTAAGTTTCCTGAATACTTCGGCAGGAAATCACCCTGTCCCTCGATCTGTACAATGGTTGTTACCTTATCTCCTTCCAGAACCGGCGGTACACGCAGTTTATAACCAGGTACGTATTGTACAAGTTCATCTACCATTTTCTGAATGGAGGCCGTAATATCTTCTATTGCAGCCCCCTTGTCCTTAATCCGGACCATAATGGTATCCGTCATCATCAGCGGCGGTTCTGCAGGATTTAAAACGATAATTGCTTTTCCTAAATCTGCTCCGCCAATGGCCTCAATGCCCTTTCTGGTAGTCTCTGTAAATTCATCCATATTGGCTCTCGTTCCCGGCCCGGCACTTTTTGATGAAATGCACGCAACTATTTCGGCATATTCCGCTCCTGCAACACGCTCTATCGCATGTATAATCGGGATTGTTGCCTGTCCTCCGCAGGTTACCATATTAATATTCATTGAATTTTCCAGTTGCTTCAAATTTACACTTGGCACGCAGTAAGGTCCTACTGCCGCCGGAGTCAAATCAATGGCTATTTTACCTGCTTCTTTTAACAATGGCGCATGTTTGTAATGTGCATTTGCACTTGTCGCATCAAACACAATTTTAATATCATCCCTTGCGATTACCGCATCAATTCCCTGAGTTGATACATCGACTCCATGGGCGGCTGCCCGCTTAATTCCTTCCGATTCCACAATTCCGGTCATCAAAGCCATCTCCATATAACTGCTCCGAAAAATTTTATACATCAGATCACTACCGATATTTCCTGGTCCAATAACCGCTGCTTTTATTTTTCCCAAATACATCCCTCCCTTATATAAATTCCGCTTTCACAGTCCCAAAATCCGAGAACCTTACTTCAAATTCATCTCCGGCAGCGGCTTCCGGCGCTGCTGAAAATGCACCTGATAAGATGACTTCTCCTCTCTTAAGCTTCACACCGTAAAACCAGAGGCGGTTTGCAAGCCAGGCCACAGCTTTACATGGATCACCCAAAACCGCCGCACCGCTTCCCTCACTCACCAGAACGCAATTTTTATATAGCTTCATTGTAACTTCAGGCAAATTTACCTGTTCTATTGACAATCTGGCCGTACCTAAAACATAGCAGCCGGACGATGCATTGTCTGAAATGGTATCCACCAATTTTATATTCCAGTCTTTTATACGGCTGTCTACGATTTCAAAGGCACCTGTCACATAATCCGTGGCCCTCATCACATCTTCTGCCGTAACTCCTCTTCCAAAAAGATCTTCCTTTAATACAAAGGCGATCTCCGGCTCTATCTTAGGCTGAAGAAAGTCAGAGGTCTTTACTTTGCCATCTATGCAATCCATATTTTTAAATAAATGTCCGTAGTCTGGTTCATTTACCCCCAACTGTTTTTGAATTCCCTCAGAAGTGAGTCCGATCTTCTTTCCCGATATAATACAGCCATCCTCCACCATACGTTCTACATTGCATAACTGAATGGCATAAGCATCGTCCACGCTTAATTCCGGATCCATTTCTGTTAACGGAGATATGGACTTCTTACTTTTTGCAGACTCATAAAGCATATCTGCAAATAATTTTGTTTTGTTTTCTGCCATCGCTGCCCTCCCTTACTCTTTTAAGAAGTTATCTACCAAATCAGAAAATTCCTGCGTCCGTTCAATCTGTGTCCAATGACCGCACTTTCCAAATATATGAAGCTGTGCATTCTCAATTAATTTCATTAATTTAAGGGAAGTTTCAACTGGAATTACCCGATCCTCTCTTCCGTGAATGATCATTGTTTCATTTTTAATACTGCGTATGTAGACCTCATTGGAAGCCATTCCTTCCACCCCCTGCTGACGGGGAGCCGGAAACATGGATGAAAAGCTTTCCTGGAAACCCGGCTGCATACTGGATTCATAGCGCATCTGCGCAAGATCGTCGTTTACGATATTGCGGTTATACGCAAAAATATCTAAAAGTTCTTTCATATTTTCAAAGGACGGTGTATACCCCCACACACGGTCAAGTCCGTAAGTCAACGGGAAGCTTACTCCCATGCTTCCCATCAGGATCAGCTTATTTACACGTTCCGGATATTTCACTGCCATGGCAAGTGCAAGCGCTCCGCCAAATGAATTTCCAACCAGGTCGGCCTTTTCTACATGAAGGGCATCCATAAAGTCAATTGTCTGCTTTACCCAGATATCCATCCCATATACAATCCCCTCAGGACGGTCCGTATAGCCAAAACCAACCATATCAGGTGCCAGCACCCGGTATTTGGGGGATAATAAAGGAAATACCTTATTCCAGTTCGCCCATGCGGAGACACCTGGGCCTGATCCATGCAGCATTATGATGGTTCTTCCTTCACCAATATCATGATAATTTGTGTTAAAACTTCCGGTTTTAATTGAATTTGCAATTTCTGGTCTCTGATTCATACTTCCACTCCTTTTTTTATTTTATTTTTGATTCTCTATATCCCATCTCATATGAAATTTCCTGAGCTGCTTTTTTAACTTCAATAATCACATCTTCCAAATGCTGCCCTCTCATATTGTAATAAAGTCCCGATACGCTGACCGCATATAAAACCTGGCCATTGGAATCAAAGATAGGAGCCGCAACACATCTTAGCCCTTCCATAATCTCCTGATCATCAATTCCATAACCTTTTTCTCTGATCTTCTCCAGTTCTTTTCGCAGATCCGGCAAGGTGACAATCGTACGGGATGTCATTGATTTCATACCTTTTTGGTTAATGATGCGCTTTACTTCCGCTTCAGGTTTGTATGCCAGCAAAACCTTTCCAAGCCCGCTGCAATGCATGGGAAGTCTGATCCCTACATCTGAAACGATTCTCATCATACGCTTTGAATCCAGCTTATCCAGATATAACACCTCTCCGTTACTTTCAACTGCCAGCTGAACCATTTCGTCCAGTTTGGCATTTAACCGTACCAGATATTCTTTTGCAACTTTACTGATATCCCAGGATCTCTTAACTGCATTGCCCAGTTCAAACAAATGAATTCCCAGCTTGTAACCTCCGGTGAGGCTTGACTGATCTATATAATGGTAATCTCTTAGTGTGGAGATCATACCGTGCACTGTACTTTTAGGCCATCCAAGAGTATTGGAGATTTCAGTAAGCGACATCTCCCTGTTTTCATGGGCCAGCAATTCAATTAACAGCAATGCTCTGCCTACGGATTGCACATGGGAGGGTTTACCGTTTTGCTGTATACCTTCTAAAAATTCCAATTAATCACCTCGCTTGTAGAAATAGAGTGTGTTTTTGTTTACTTTGCTTGTTTTATTTCCTTTTTATATTCTCGCATTGTTTGATATGTACATATTAACATATAATAAAAATAGAAATCAATATCATTGTTCCCATATGGAGTAAATTTGTTCCCAAATGGAGAACGAGGTGTATGAAGAAATACCCCATTCTGCGTCTGACGCAAAAAGGGGCATCTGAATTAATATTGAATGCTTATCATACAATGACCTTCTATTTTATCTAACCGGAAGGAAATATATTGTCCGTCTCTTACGAAAGGAACAGCTGCTTCTTCCGGAACCAAGGCAACGGCCGCCGGCTGCTTATTACCTGTATATATTTTAAATTCCACACCATACAGGGGGATAACATCTTCTACCGTACAGATATCCTCAGATCGTTTTTCTGTAATGTAGTGAAGGATATGAAGAATATCCCGTTTCTCTTGTTCCTGATGATTTAAGGCTGTTATCATAGTAGAGGGTCCGTTATGGCTCACTAATTTATGTTCCAGGCATAACGCAACCGCATCCTTTAGCATTAGCTTGCACCATTTGGCGGCATTTTTCCGGTACAGTTTAAAGATGGGATGCGCAAAATAAATCACATTTCCATTTCGGATCACTTCCGGATATCCAACCATCCCGGAAGAAGGTGCATGCTGGTGAGAGCAGAATGTTTTTCCGGAACGGTCGAAATAAGGTTCTATTTTATCCATTAAAACCTCCCCGCCGTTTGCCTCCACGTTATGACCTCTTAAGTACATGACATACTCTTCTTTATATAAATCTTTTCCAATGATCTGATTCGGCATCACAAATTCCCTGTAATACGGAGATTCCTCTTTCCATGTAATACCGTATATATTATCTTTGCTGCATTTATTAAGGCAGGAATCAAAAGAACCGATTATTTTACCGCCATTAGCAACATAGTTCTTCATCACTTTTTCCAGCTCTTCATTGTAATAAATACAATCCGGTAAGATAATTAACTGATAGGAATCCATGGGCGTTTTGCTGTCAATCACATCAAACTGATAAGAAAGCTCCTGAAGCATTCGAACAGCTCCAATTAAAGAAGGAGAAATCCCCAGGTTATATTCACCCTCAGGATAAAATTCTTCCGGTGTAAGAACTGCGATCTCAGCAACCGGCTTCGCCTCCCTGCAGTAAGGTTCTTTTTCCCTGACACTCTTATATACCTTTCCAATCAGGTCATAAGCTCCTTCTGATAACCGGCCTCTTGGATGAAGCTGGTCTCCGATGGAACAGCCTGCCCCCATAGCCAGCATATGAAAACATTCCAGCTCCAGGGCTGCCTGATTCTTCAGGGAATGGAAATCCCCCCAGTAGGTATGAAACTTACCGGTCATTCCTATCATGTCCATTCCCAGGGTTCGTGCATATCGGCTGGTAGCGGGAAAATGATCATAGCCCCAGCCTCCGCTTGGTAAGGATTCCAATTCCAGATGGCTGTACTCTTTAAAATTATCCTTAGATGCCGGACCTACATGGGAGCTGTTATAGAAAACAGAGACCTCAGGAACTCTCTCTTTAATAACCGCTGTAATTTCTGTTTTAAATTCCTCTAACATTTGCAGAGAATACCTTAATCTTACTGCCTTTTTACTGCTGTCCAGATGAAGTTCCTCCATTTTCTTTTTACAATGGTCACAGCAGCAGTCTATCTGAAATAAAATATCCATAAAGAATCCGTCAATGTTCTCCACTCCCACCACATCCATAATATCATGGAGATGCTCTATAAAGAATTCACGATAACCGCTGTTTAAACAAATTGTATGATAAAAATGAGGTTCTTCCACATTCTGGGTATTGATATAATTCCCCTGCTCGTCTACGGAGAGCCATTCCGGATGTTCCCGCATTATGCGGCCGTCCCATTGAACCGTGGTATAAATCGGCACTTTGATTCCCCTGTCATGACAGGCCTTTATCTGGTCTAATAACAGATTATGATTGGTAAGGCCGGGATGGATGAGGTCTGCATGTTTTCTGGATGGATAATACAGCCAGCCATGATGACATCTCGCAAAGCAGGTAATGGAGTCCACATTGGCCTTTTCAAGTCTCTCGGCAAATTCCTCCCCATTAAAATCTGTACCAACCTCTGGTATGTATTCACTGGTGTGAAAATCCAGATGAACCTGTCTGAATCTTAAATCACTCATTGCTTATCCTCCTGATCTGAACATTGTTTATTCTTTTACAGCCCCTGCTGCCAGTCCGCCCTCTACTTTTTCCTGGAATAACAGGTAAAGAATCAGAGGCAATGCAACCGTAATTACGATAGCTGCCATTAATGGACCGTAATCACTTCCTCTTTCACCGTTAAAATTCAGCAGCCCGAGGGAAATAGGCTTTAATTTTTTATCGTTGATAAACAACAGCGGGAATAAAATATTATTCCAGGCCGATAAAAAATTAAAGATTGAAATAGTAGATAATGCAGGAATACAAAGCGGGAGTATCACCAGCCTGTATACCTGGAAATACGTTGCACCATCGATTACTGCCGCTTCCTCCAGAGAACGATTGACGCCTTTCATAAAATTTGTCATCACAAGAATACTAAAAGGAAGACTAAAGGATACGTAGATTAAAATCAGGGCCAGTATATTGTTTTTTAAGTTCAAGGCACCTATGATATAAGCAACAGGCACCAATACCGTATGCATGGGAACCATCATTCCTATGGTAAAGAATAAAAGCAGAAACTTATTGCCTCTAAAATCGAACCTGGATAAAACATATGCCGCCATGGATGCCATAATTGCTAATATAATGACAGTAGCGCCGGCCTGCAGAATACTATTGATAAAATACCGGCTCATATTGGCTTCTTTCCAGGCCACGATATAATTGACAAACTGTGGTACCTTGGGCAGCGCAAATGGGTCTGAAAAGATTTCAAGCTTTGTTTTCACAGAGGATAATAAGGTAAAAACCATTGGCATGGCAAATACCACTGTCATTACCAGCAGATATAAGTACATGATGATTTTACCAAGCTTGCTCTTTGATTCTGTTTTTTTCATTGCTCTCCTCCCTTAATCGTGTTTACGGGACATGATAAAATTACTTCCTAATGTGCCTGCCAGGCAGGCAATCAGAATAATAATGCCAATAGCGCTTCCAAGTCCATAATGACTGTATTTAAATGCCTCATTATACATTAATGTTGTGGGAAGATTCGTCAGACCGTTTGGACCTCCGCCGGTCATTGCAAATACAAGATCAAAAACTTTTACAGAACCGATAATATCCATCAAAATGCACATGGAAATTGTAGATTTTAACATAGGTACCGTGATCTCAAAAAACTTATGAACGGAAGTAGCTCCGTCAATGGAGGCTGCCTCATATAGCTCATCAGGAATTGTCGTAAGCCCTGCAAGAAGAATGACCATATAATAGCCGATGCCAGCCCATATATTAACAAATACAATGGTATTCATTGCGGTTGCTGGATCCACCAGCCAGGGAACCACCCTGTCGGCCAGACCGATGTTCTTTAACAACGCATTCAGGGAACCTGTGGGCATGAATACAAAGTACCACATCAAACCGACGGAAGTTAACGGAAAAACCGTTGGTACAAAAAAGAGAGCTTTAAATGCCCGGTATCCTTTACATCTGGTATTAATTGCAACCGCCGTTAATAAAGCAATGGGGGTATGGAATAATACGCTGAAGAATACCATTTTCACCATATTTTTAATGGAAAGTAAAAAGTCCACATTATGAAACGCGTTGAGATAATTTTTAAGTCCAACATATTTAAGAGCCGCCCCCGAGATACCATTCCACTCAACCAGTGAAAAGTAAAACGCCAGAATTAATGGTACAATTTGAAATAATAGATATACGATCAATGCCGGCAGCAAAAACAGTGCTATGTATATTTTCACTTTCCTGTTTTTTAATGTTATCACTGAAATTCCTCCTTATAATGAAAAGGAATTTCACAATTCATTTGAATTATGAAATTCCAGATCATTTATTTTGCATTATCAATCTCAGCCTGGATTACTGCTGCCGTATCCTGGGCAGAGGCCCCTGTAAATAAGCTTACAATTGAATTTCTTGTTCTATCCTGCATGGAAGTCAAAGGATCAAAGTCGAATACGTCCACGCCGATGCCTTCCGACGTTCCTCCAATCTCTACATTCTGGATAAATAAGTCGGTACATTTTGACTTATCCAAATCCAGATCGGTTCTTGGAATTAAGAAAGCTGCCTCTTCTGCAAATCTCTTAGCTGCCTCTTTACCGGTCAACATTTTTAATAATTCAATGGTTAAGTCTAATTCTTTTCCTTCTAATTTACCGCTTACCATATAAGGACTCAGAATCTGCATATCCTGATTTTTAAATTCAGGCTTTTCTTCAAAATAGGGAAACTTTGCAACCTTAATATTATCTGACACAGGAGTGGCTGATTTATCTGTAAATGTACTGATGTTCCAAGGTCCGGTAATTACCATTGCAGCTTCCCCCTGCTGAAATTGAGTTAAAGCAATATTATCTGTGATACCTGCGGCACTTGGATCAAAGGCACCTGCATCGATTAAATCTTTTTCAAACTGTAATGTCTTTACGACGCCCTCATCCGTCCACTTCATCTCTCTGTTTCCTAATAATTTTGCTGCTTCTGTTCCCATCCATTTATAGAAGATCTGGTCATGTAAATGACCCGCCATATAAGTAGACTGGGCACCCATAGCGATTGGGATAATTCCGTTTTCTTTTAACTTTGCAATTGCGTCTAACAGCTGTTCCCAGGTTTCAGGGAATTTTTCTATTCCTGCTTTCTTAAAAAGCATTTCATTATAATAAACGCCGATCAGGCCAGATTCCATTGGTATTGCATAGGTGCCTTCATGTCCCGGTACCTGATAATAGGAAAGAGAACCCTCCGTAAATCCACCGCTCCATTCTTTATCTGCATCAAGATATGGCTGAAGATTTAATAATAAGCCATTATCGATATAGTCAGAAAGATTTGCAACCCCCTGGATTCGGAAGATGTTAGCCATGGTCCCGGAAGCAATATCAGTCGTCAGGATATTATTAAATGCCGATTCATCACCCTGTGAGTCGTCAATGATGGTCACTTCCGGATGTTTACTTTTAAATTCATTGATGATATCGTTATAAATACCTACCTGAGTTGAGGTTCCTGCCATTCTTGTTAAGAGTCTGATTGTTACCTTTTCATCACCGGACTCCTTGCTTGCGCTGTCTGTTTTAGACCCGCAGGCTGTCAGCATAGAAAGACTCAGAACGCCTGCTAATGCTAAAGCCATTACCTTTTTTATTTTCATAAATTTGTTTTCTCCTTTTTTATTTCATATTTTCATCCTTCTTTGCAATCCCATTATAGAAAAATATCACTATACAATGAATGGTCATTTTATAGTTTTTATGTATATTTTACATATCACTTTACAAAATCCACCGTTTAATAGTTCAAGTATACAAATTCAATATGGACACAGCGAATAAAATGTACTAATATTACTGTTATATTTAAGTCTTCCATGAAATCAAAACACGCTTTGCATACAGAAGGGGGGCCATATGAAGGTTCAAAAAATAACTTCTATTAATTCGAGATTTTTCCGGTCTATGTTTCAGACGCTGCTGTTATTCCTTATAATATTATTGATCAGTACTTCTGTCGTATTTTATAAACATACGCTGGCCTTAGAGACTAATTCTGCTGTCCGGCAGCTGGATTATATATCCAATCAGTTGGATTATTATCTCGCATCTGTTAATAATTATTCCAAAACCATTATAACGGATAAGAGTGTACAAGCCATTGTATCCAAATTCAATAACAATAACAAGGAGTTTAATGCCATTGACCAGATGAATCTGAAAACCGAGATCAATCATATTATCCAGTCCACTCCCTTTATTCATTCTGTCAGTATCTACTCACCGGAACATGCGCTGATTGCTACCACAGAAATATATCCCTATCCATTAAATCTTCGGGATACTTCTGCTTCTGACCGGAAAATCTGGATACCAGAGATAAAATACTCCAATAAGGAGCGTGACACAGAGATACATGTCCTGTCTCTCATGCTGCCGTTTTACAGCAGTTCCACAGGTACCATGCTTGGGTATGTGGAAATCGCCATTCCTGAAAGTACTATTTCAGAGATCTATAAGGATAATGCAAGCAGCTTCAGCAGGCTTTTTATTGTAGACTCCGATGGCAATGTACAAAGCTCAGACGGCTCCATTCCATTAATGAAGCGCTATGAGAATATAAAGAAGCTAGACTACATCAACAGGAGCTATTACAAACTGACTAGGAACACGATTATTTTTTCTGAACATTTCCCTGAACTGAACTGGTATCTGATCAATGAAATCAATCTGCTCTATTTTTTACAGCCTACCTTTACCACCTTGGGAATATCCATTATTATGGCCCTGCTCTGTATTATTGCCTGTCTTAATGTCTCCCGTAAAGTATCCCGAACAATTACCTCTCCGATCTACCAGCTGATCTCTCATACCCAGAGAGTAAAGGAGGGAGAATGGATTCCAGTCAATGAATCCTATCATGATAGTGATATCGGTCTTTTGTTCGTGGAATTCAACAGCATGATTATTGCTCAGAAAAAGTTAAAGAACGATTTACTGAATTCAGAAAAAATGAAGAATAAAATATCCCTGGACCTGCTTCAGCAGCAGGTGAATCCGCATTTTCTATATAATACTCTGGACAATATCTGTTCTCTTGCAGAAATAGATGAAAAGGAGACTCTCATTGACCTGGTCATGAATCTTTCTGCGTTTTACCGTCATGGTCTAAGCAACGGCCATACCCACATTACGGTTAAGGAGGAACTGGCCATAACCGAAGCATATTTAAGAATCATGAAAGTAAGATACTATAACCGGTTTAACTTTCGTATCACCTGTGATCCCAGAATATCAGGCTATCCCTGTCTCAAACTCTTATTGCAGCCCATCGTGGAAAACAGCATCTATCATGGAATCAAAGAACTGAATGGAAAAGGACAATTAGATATTCTGGTAACTGAAACTCCTGGTTCTATTTTATTCACCATCCGGGATAACGGAATCGGAATCCGGGAAGAGAATTATGAAAGCATATGGACTACAGGTAATACTCATTTTGGTATTAAAAATATTCACCAGAGAATCCAACTCTATTACGGCAGCGAATATGGGCTTACCATTGCCAATCACCCTCAGGGCGGCTGTATCTCTACCATAACCATTGGAAAAAAGGAGGTGTCCACTGATGCCACTTAATATTATAATTGCTGATGACGAGTACTTTATCAGGCAACGGATTATCAAAATCATACCGCGGGAAGAACTGGCCATTCATTTTATAGGGGAGGCCGAAAATGGGATAGAGGTTCTTGAGTTGTTAAATCAGCATCCCATCGACCTTATCCTGCTGGATATTAAAATGCCCCGTATGAATGGAATTGAAGTGGCGGAATCTGTATACCGCAATTACCCTTTCACCAAGATTATTCTATTATCTGGTTATAATGACTTTGAATATGCACGTTCCGCGATGCGGTTCGGAGTTATGGATTATCTGTTAAAGCCTGTGGACGCTTCTACCTTAACCGCTGTTTTAAAGGATACCAAAGAAAAAATAGAATTGTTAAAAAAACAACAGAAACAGATTCAAAAGTATTATCACTTTGAAAAATGTACGTTTCTTTCCAATGTATTAAATGGTTGTCAAAGCATTGAACAGCTAACTGCCAGATATCCTGAGGTATCAGCTTATGATTACACCCTTTATCTAGGCGCTTTTATCTATGAAGAAAATGAAGATTTTATATCAGAACTGGCAGCTAAGATCCGCTGTCATGGACTTGATTGTGAATATTTTAAGGAACTGGATTATGCCTATACCATACAATTTTTCCTTCATAAGAAAGAGGAACGGCAGAAGTTAATAGAAGTTTTGGAAAATGATATGCCAAAATGCCCCTCCTACACATTTTTAGCTCTGGGAAACTGTATCCCCATGAAAGAATCCTGGCTGCCTGATTATAAGAAAAATCTTTACGCCCTTAACCACCGGTATTTTAATCCCGAATCAAAGCTTATCCTGACAGAAGAACTTACCTGGGAAAATAAATCCGCTGATTTATCAAAGGTAAGGCAAACGATTCTATATTATTTAAACAGCAAGGATCCAAAGGGGCTGGAAGCTTATATCAAAGACCTGTTTCAGCCGGTAGAAGAAGCGCACGATGTGAAATACCTATATTTAATCGTTACGGAATTTTTTATCACTTATCATATCCATTATGGCGGCCAGGTAGAATTCAGCCACAATCCGGCTGAATCTGCCTCCCAGATCATTGATGAAGAATATCGGCTGAGCCAGGTTAAAAGTACCATTCTTGCATATGGGCGGTTATGCATGACTGAAAGTGAAACCATCCCTTCCGACCTCTCCTTAAGCAAAAAAATCATTGCTTATATTGATAAACATTATTCCGATCCGGAATTAACCGTAACCCGGCTCGCCAACTTATTTCAATTAAATCCTTCCTATATTGGCAGTGTCTTTAAAAAAGTAAATAATGAATCTCTGCTTCAGTATATCACCATGATACGCATGGAAGCTTCTAAGAGATTATTGGAAACCAATCAATATAAGATATCGGACATTGCTGAGCTGGTAGGATATACAGATGCTTTTTATTACAGCAAACGTTTTAAAAAAATGTTTGGTTATTCTCCGAAGGATCATTTGCATCGTAAAAAATAAAATAATAATCAAAACTAAACTGGACTAAGCGAAACCTTAAACTTTTGGTTTTTCGCTTAGTCCAATTATCTTTCTGCCTCCCTGGACAGATCCCTCGCAGCAGTGCATACACCGTTAAAGAATAAATGTTCAGCGTAAGTTCAGCAAATGTTCAGCGCAAGTTCAGCAAATAATCAGCTTCCAAACATTGGTAATTCAAATAAGTGATTTATGATATAGACAGAAAAAAGAAAGGAGGGAAAAATCCATACCTGTTGCCACGTCAAACGTATAAGAAAGAAAGGGTGTTAATAATGAAAAAAATCTCTGTTATCGCTTCTACAGTAATGGCCGTAAGCTTATTAGCAGCATCGGGAGTTACCGCATTTGCTGCAAACACAAATACAACGGGCACATTGAAAACAAACGTTTCTGCTGTTACAACCAGCTTAGAGAAAACCAAATTATCATCTGAAGAAATGGAATCAAATATCAAGGAAAAATTAGCACAATTCCTTGCTGACGGCAAAATCACACAGGAGCAGTATGATCAGGCTATCAGTGATATTGCCGAGGGTAAAATGCCCGAAGTGTTCGGCAAAGGCCGAGGCCGAGGCGGTGAAAAGGACAGCACTGAATGGACCGAAGAGCAAAAAGCGGAAATGCAAACAAAGATGAAGGAACGATTTGAACAACTCCTTGCTGACGGCAAAATCACGCAGGAGCAGTATGACCAGGCCATGAGTGATATTGCCGAGGGCAAAGCACCTGAAATGCCCGGAAGAGATAAAGATGAGTCCGGCGAAAAGAACAGGCCTGAAATGACTGAGGAACAAAAGTCTGAGATGCTATCAAAGATGAAGGAAAAAATAGCACAGCTACTTGCTGATGGCAAAATCACACAAGAGCAGTATGACCAGGCTTTAAATGATATTACCGAGGGCAAGATTCCCGAGATTTCCGGTATGGGCCGAGGTGGATTCCACGGCAATAAAACAGAAAGCACTACGGATATTTAGTCAGATTCAAAATCAAACAGGGCACAATAAGATTGTGCTCTGTTTTTTCATGTACGCCAAATGATTTCATACAGTATGTGATCGCTATGGCTGGAGACAAAAAGTTCAGATAAAGTTCAGACAGGCGACAAGTGAAATTCAGACTAACACTATAACATATTACTCATCAGTAGTAAGGAGGTGAGAACATGAATGAAAAGGGGAGACACGAACATAAATTGAACATCAATTATTCTGACTATATGCAGTTATCATCTAAGCTAAGGCATATTGCTGATTTTGATGAGAATGCCTCGGATGATGGCTCCTACATAATCAGGAGCCTGTATTTCGACAATTACGCTGATAAAGCAGTCATCGAAAAATTGTCCGGAGCCAGCAGGCGGGAAAAATTCAGAATCCGGTTTTATAATAATGATCCTTCCTTTATCAGGCTTGAAAAAAAGAGCAAAGCAAACAGATTATGTTATAAAAAAAACGCACCAATAACCTTAGCGCAATGTGAAGGTATTCTGGATGGAAATTTAGGATTATTGAAAGAAAGCGGTCAGGCATTGATGATGGAACTATACACAAAAATGCACTATCAGAACTTGCGGCCCCGAACAATTGTAGACTACAAAAGAGAAACATATGTCTATCCTGCTGGTAATGTCCGTATTACATTTGACAGTAACATCCGGACTTCAAACAATGCAGGCGGCTTATTCAACCCGGAACTTGTTACAATTCCGGCAGCAAACGCCATAGTGCTTGAAATAAAATATGATGGTTTTATTCCTGAAATCATTCGTCAGCTGGTTCGGGTAGACAGCAGGAACGAGACTGAATTTTCCAAATACGTAGTATCAAGACTTATATAAATAAAAAGACTAACTATTAAAA
>DEYX01000274.1 GCA_002365025.1 Hungatella sp. UBA3147
TGATCATGCCAAGGGCCAGTTCTCCGCCACCGGCACGTGACAGTACCATAGCGGGCAGGGCGGCATTGAAGATGGAGGCAGTAAAATTGATCACAGCCAAAAACAGAATCAGATCCAGAATTCCCCGGTTATCTTTAAGATACCGCAAGCCGCTTTTGGCAGACTGCAATACCGTTTCCCTCTCCAGGCCCCGGCCTTCTGTGGCCTGCGGGATTTTGACAAAGCATAACAGCGACAGGAACGCTATGGAAAAAGTAATTAAATCGAACAGTATGACAAGACGGATGCTTCCAAAAGAAAGCAGGGCGGTAGCCAGCATAGGCGTCAGTACGGTAACCAACGAATTGGATAAGGAACGCATCCCGCTTACCTTCTGGTAATGCTTTTGCGGGGCCAACAGGCTGATGGTCACATCCGATGCCGGCTGCTGTACCGTGTTCATCAATCCATTCAAGGTGTTGATTAAATACAGATGCCAAATCTGGAGTTTACCAGTTGTCATCAGAATAAGCAACGAAACAGTACACAATGCCGCAAAGCTGTCACTGAGCAGCATCGTAGCTTTTTTGTTCCACCGGTCACTCAGTGCACCTGCAAAAATGCTTAAAAGGACATAGGGTGCATAGGAACAGATGGCCAATAACGAGGTGGTGAGAGCCGATCCCTGCTGTTGATAAGACCAGATCACCAGCGCGAAGTTGGTCATTGCACTGCCCAAGGCCGAAAATGACTGTGTAATCCATAAAATCAGGAAATTACGAAGTTCCCCGATGTTTGTTTTTAAATTTTTTAGCATGACTTTGCTCCTTTTTCAAATAAAATCTTTATGATTTATTGAAAGTGCAAAGTCCAACGGACGAATTCAATCTACTCCGTGCAGTTTCGTCCGTTTCAGACTTTGCACGGAGCGGTGCCAATACAGAGCAGCATTTTTATTCTCCTTTATATTTACGGTTTTCGTTTAGAATCAAAAACACTTAAAAGTATTTTATTTATTTTACCATAACTGAGGCCAGAAAACTACAATAAAATCAGAGCGTTATTATGATTAAATTTAAGGCTGTTTAAAGCTTCATTTAACTTCACCCTTCCTTTTTAAATTTACGGAATTCCAAAATGATAAGCGAATCAGCAGGTATCATTAAAGTTACAAGCATTTACTGCCTATTTCCATTATTCGATGATTCCGGGTATTTACGTTCAGGGGGTGGGATATGAAAGTACTGTTCTGCCTTCGCAGGCACGCTCTAAAGCGTCCGATTCGCTGTATGAAACCGTGACTGATAATTGATACTATACCTATTTTTTTTGGCCAAGATAGGAGGGGGACTGGCCGATTGCCGGAGCCGATTAAAAACTAAGTAATCGATAAAATGTTAACTTTCGTTAATTAAAAAATCATTGACAGGCCCAGGTTTTCATGATATTGTATCTGACAGGTGGTGTAATATGACAAAAGGTCAGCTGGAAGCTAAAATCAGTGAAGTTGTCAGTAAATTTGAAGTTGAATATATGGGGAGGGGTCCAAAGGCGATCCGTACCTATGTATTAAATGATATGATCATAATCAGGTTAATTGGATTCTTAAGCCCTTCAGAGAAGAAACTGACGGAAAGCGCACAGGGTATTGAGCTGTTTAAGAAGGTCCGGACTTCCCTGTTCGAGGGCGGAAGAGAATATCTGGAGAAAATATTAACAGATGTTATGGATGTGTCCATTATCAGCACTCACTCGGATATCAGCACGAAAACAGGTGAAAAGATCATTATTATTACGGTTGATAGAAATTTGGAAGAGCTATATACAGCTAAATAACACCGGAAGACGTCACAAAGTAGAATTAATTCTAAGTTGTAAGTAAGCCGATATCCATGTACTGGATATCGGCTTTATATATATCGAAGGAGGGAGGCGATGAATGAATAGGAGAATACTTTAACAATGAAATAAGAAGGTATTCGGCATGATTTTGAAAAGGGCATTTGGAAAAACAGCAAAACAGTCACATGCCTGGAATATTAAAATAGAAACTATGTAATACTTAATAAAATTGGGAAACAAAGGTTGAAGAAGATCATTATAACTACATGGTTTGCGCCTGCCCCATGTTTGGCGCGAACTTCAGATGTGCATAAGGGCTTGCGCAGGAACGGAGGAAAATATGCTGGAATGTTTACGTGATATGAATTTACCCGAGTATGTAATGGATATATTGGCTAAGTCAAAAGGTGTCGTTATTCCAAAGACCAGGGAAGATTTACTGACACTGGCAATGGGGAATTCTGAAAATACCGAGTTTTACATTGAATATGAAGTAGAAGGAAAAGGCAAGGTATTGGAAGCTACTGCTACGAAATGTAAAAACGGAGTCGTAGTCAATTATACGGATGATTACATGAGAAGACGTGATCCTGACTGTCTGTTGATTGCGGATAATAAACCAACAGATAAACCCAGATACGAGGAGGTTTATCAGTCTGATTTTGAAACTCTGAGAACGGAAACCTTTGACTGGCTGAAAAAGCAGGAGCTGATTTTTTTTCCATTTAAGTCAGGCGGACTTGAGTATGGATATGATTCAATCCTGATCGCCCCCTTAAACGCCGGATTTTTTGCTGCCGGACTTGCAGATCTGCAGGGATTTTTAAATATTGACGAGATTACTTCTGATTTTAATCCAAGAGCGGTTGTATTTCTGGCTCCTCCGTTTCGGCATACCCATTTTGACGGTAAGCAGATCGTGGTTCATAACCGTCTGGATGAAATTCATGAAGTTTATTCTTATAATTTATATCCCGGCCCAAGCGCCAAAAAGGGCATCTACGGAGTTCTTCTCAATATTGGAGAAGAAGAAGGCTGGGTGACGGCACATGCATCTACGGTAAAAGTAATCACTCCTTATGACAATGAGATCGTCATCATGCACGAAGGTGCTTCCGGCGGCGGAAAAAGTGAAATGATCGAAGACATTCACAAGGAAATGGATGGAAGAGCTATATTAGGAAGAAATACCGTTACAGGTGAAAAGAACTATCTGGTATTAAGTGAAACCTGTGATCTGATACCGGTGACAGATGACATGGCATTATGCCACCCCAAGATGCAGAATGACAGCAAAAAACTGGTGGTCAAGGATGCGGAATCCGCATGGTTCCTGCGCCTTGATAACATCAAGTGTTATGGTTCCTCTCCCCAATATGAGAAAATACTGATTCAGCCGGAAGAGCCCCTAATCTTCTTAAACATGCAGGCAGTACCTGGCGCCACCTGTCTGGTTTGGGAACATACCCTGGATCAAAACGGAAAGCCCTGCCCCAACCCCCGTGTTGTTTTGCCAAGAAGACTGGTTCCCAAAGCCATTGATACCCCTGTGGAAGTAGACGTGAGAAGCTTTGGTGTACGGACCCCGGCATGTACGAAGGAAAACCCGACATATGGAATTCTTGGTATTTTCCACATACTGCCTCCGGCACTGGCCTGGTTATGGCGTCTTGTGGCACCAAGGGGATTCAATAATCCAAGTATTATCGATTCCCTGGAAATGACCAGCGAAGGAGTAGGATCCTACTGGCCTTTTGCTACCGGTAAAATGGTAACTCAGGCAAACCTTTTGCTTGACCAGATTTTAAAATCAACCAATACCAGATATGTCCTGATCCCTAACCAGCATATCGGTGCGTATGAGGTGAGCTTTATGCCCCAGTGGGTTGCCAGAGAGTACATTGCCCGCCGAGGCAGCGCCAAGTTTAAACCGGAGCATCTTGTGGAAGCCCGCTGTCCGCTTCTTGGTTTTGGCCTTGATTCCTTAAAAATTGACGGACAGTACATCAGAAGAGCATTTTTAAGGCCGGAAACTCAGCAGGAAGTAGGCATTCAGGGATATGACGACGGAGCAAAAATCCTGACAGACTTCTTTAAACAGGAGCTGATGAAATATTATACCGATGATTTAAATCCGTTAGGAAAGCAGATCATAGATATGTTCCTGGCAGGTGCTACGGTTAAGGAATATTTAGAAATTATCCCTATGAGATATTAGGATTGTCCGGAGGCCGGATGTTTCTGGAAACAGCGCACTTGTATACTAGTGCTTGACAATGAGATTATTTTCGCTTATTCTAAGTATGAACAGAATTAGAGAAAAGAGGTCATGGTATGCGGCTGACAGAACGGTATTCCAAAGAGACAGGAAGGGAATATGCACTCCGGATGTTAAAGGATAATATCATACATCTTGATCTGGTTCCCGGGAGTATGCTGAGCGAAAATGAATTGTCCTCAGAGATGGGTTTATCCCGGACTCCGGTGAGAGAAGCACTGATTGAGCTGTCAAAGGTGAAAATCGTGGAAATTTATCCTCAAAAGGGAAGCGCAGTGGCTTTGATCGATTATAAACTGGTGGAAGAGGCGATTTTTATGCGCAATGTCCTGGAATGCGCAGTTGTGGAGCTGGCCTGTAAGACGGCTGGGGAAGAAGCAGTCATGGGGTTGAGAGAGAATGTGAAGCTTCAGGAGTTTTATCTGGAAAATCGTACTCCGGAGCGGCTTCTTAAGCTGGATGATGAATTTCACCGGCTGCTGTTTCACATAACCGGCAAGGACCAGGTTTATCAGCTCATGGACAGCATTACCATTCATTTTGACAGGATACGCAGCATGTCTCTGACTGCAGTAAAGGATCTGAAGACAATTTCCGATCATCAGGCCATTGTGGAAGCCATTGCTGCAAAGGACGGAAGCAAAGCAAAAGGATTGATGGAAAAGCATTTATCCAGATATAAAATCGATGAAGAAGCCTTGCGAAAGGAATATTCTGAGTATTTTCTGTGATGTTGGCTTTATGATTTAAAATATAATATAAGCGGTAATAAGAGAAGGAAAGCCTCAGTCTCTTATTACCGCTTTTTTGTGATCTGATGTCAGATCATTGAGAATGATCGACTTATACATTTTAAACAAAAAAAAAGAAGATATTTATGAAAAATGCTGATTGAACTACTAGTATACTAGATATATACTTAAGTCAGGACTTAAAAGTCGCAAACAATTGTGTTTAGAAAAGAATAAGGAATAAGGAGTAAGGAAACGGAGGTATTCAAACATGAAAATGATTATGCGTTGGTTTCCCTTTGGGGATGACAGCGTGACCCTTGGCCAGATCCGCCAGACACCGGGAGTTTCCGGTGTGGCCACCTGCCTGCCAAAGGTTCCTGTGGGACAAGTATGGCCCCTGGAGACCTTAAAAGCCCTGAAAGAGGAGATCAATGAGGCCGGTCTTGAGATGGAGGTTATCGAAAGCGTCAATATCCATGAAGACATAAAGAAAGGCCTTTCTACCAGGGATGAGTATATTGATGCTTATATAAAGACCCTGGAGCATTTAAACCTTGTTGGGGTCAAATGTCTCTGCTATAATTTTATGCCTGTGATGGATTGGGCACGAAGTGATCTTGCTTATCAGACGGAAGACGGAAGCTATGTTATGGCTTACCGCCATGATGAGGTTATACAGATGAATCCTGAAAAGATGGCAAAGGCCATGGAGGGAAAAGCAAGAGGATACTCCCTTCCGGGCTGGGAGCCGGAGCGGCTTTATGCTATGGCTCAGGACATTGAGTTTTATCAGTCCATGACACGGGAGCAATATTGGAACAATATGAAATATTTTCTGGATGCGGTAGTTCCTTATGCTGAGAAGTATGACATTAAGATGGCAATCCACCCGGATGATCCGCCATGGCCTCTTTATGGACTTCCAAAGGTCATTACCAATGCGGAAAATATCCGGACATTTCTTGATTTAAACAGCAATCCCTATAATGGACTGACCTTATGCACCGGCAGTCTGGGAAGCGATTTAAGCAATGACATTCCGGCCATGATGCGGGAGTTTGGAAACAGGAAGCGGATTCATTTTGCCCACATCAGGAATGTGCACCATATTTCGGAAAAGGATTTTGATGAAGCGGCTCATCTTTCTTCCTGCGGGGATTTAGATATGTTTGCCATTGTAGAGGCTTTGTATGAATCTGGCTTTGAAGGATATATCCGTCCGGATCACGGCCGCATGATCTGGGGAGAGCAGGCTCGTCCTGGATATGGTCTGTATGACCGGGCCATTGGAGCAAATTATCTGTTAGGTCTTTGGGAAGCCATTGATAAGACCCATAAAAATAGAAAATAGGAGGCATGGAGTTATGAAACTGAATCGGTCCTGTTTAACAAACCGGGAAGCCTGGGAAAAGGCATCCGTAAAGCTGCCGGAATTTGACTGGGAAAAAATGAGGTCGACCACGGATAAGTCGCCGAAATGGATTCATTTTGGAGCAGGGAATATTTTCCGGGGATTCATCGCAGTTTTGCAGCAGCGCCTGCTGAACGAAGGTCTTGAGGAAAGCGGAATCATCGCGACAGATACCTTTGATTATGATATTATTGATAAAATATATACCCCCTTTGACAATATGACCATGATGGTCAGCTTAAAACCGGACGGAACCATGGACCGGGAGGTAGTGGCAAGCGTTGCCAGGGGCGTAAAAGCTGATGTGAGCAATGAAAAGGATTTCAGATATCTGGTGCAGACGTTTGAGAACCCTTCTCTACAGATGGTAAGCTTTACCATCACTGAAAAAGGATATGCCCTTGCCAATTTCCGTGGAGAGCTTTTTCCTGTTGTGGAAAAGGATATGGAAGATGGTCCGGAAAAAGCCAGCCATGCCATGAGCGTGGTGACAGCTCTTCTTCTTAAACGGTATCTTGCAGGAGGTTCTCCTTTGGCACTGGTCAGCATGGACAATTGCAGCCATAACGGAGAAAAATTAAGGGACAGCATCGTATCCATCGCTGGAGCATGGACAAAGAAGGGTTATGCTTCCGAGAGTTTCCTTTCCTGGGTTCAGGATGAAAACAAGGTTTCCTTCCCCTGGTCCATGATCGATAAGATCACTCCGCGGCCTGCTGAAGTGGTGCAAAAATTACTGGAGGAAGATGGAATCGAAGATATGGCACCCATCATCACCAGCAAAAACACATACATTGCCCCATTTGTCAATGCTGAAATTCCTCAGTATTTAGTGGTAGAAGACCGCTTTCCAAACGGACGTCCGGCTCTTCATAAGGCTGGGGTATACATGACAGACAGGGATACGGTAAATAAGACAGAGCGTATGAAGGTTACCACCTGCTTAAATCCTCTGCACACGGCACTGGCAGTATACGGCTGTCTGTTGGGATATAACAGCATTGCTGCAGAGATGAGAGATGAGGACTTAACAGCCCTTGTCGAGCGGATCGGCTACAAAGAAGGCCTTCCGGTGGTTACGGATCCGGGAATCTTAAGCCCTGAGGATTTTATCAGAGAGGTTATTGAATACCGTCTGCCAAATCCATTTATACCGGATGCTCCGCAGAGAATTGCAACCGATACCAGCCAGAAGATCCCCATCCGTTTTGGAGAGACCATAAAGGCTTACCTGGCAGATGAAAATCTGGATGTGCAGACCTTAACTGCAATTCCGCTGGCGATTGCCGGCTGGCTCCGTTATCTCCTGGGTGTGGATGATGAGGGAAATGCCATGGAGATCAGCAGCGATCCCATGCTTTCAGAATTAAGAGAACAGTTAAAGGGAATCAGGCTGGGAGAAAAGCCTGAAGGAAAAGAGGGACTTGAAGAGATCCTGTCCAATCCCGTTCTTTTTGGAACTGATTTGGTTAAAGCAGGACTTTCCGAAAAAATTGAAGTCATGCTTTATGAAATGCTAGAAGGTCCAGGCGCAGTGAGAAAGACACTGCAGCGGTATGTAAAATAATACTATAAAATGTGGAACCCCTGGTTATTGAAACCAGGGGTTCCCTGTGTTATAATGGGCCTGTCAGAAAGAAAGTACCAGAAAGGTGGACAAGGCCCGTGAACATACAAATTTTTGGAACTGGAAAATGTTTTGAGACCAAGAAGGCACAACGCTATTTTAAGGAACGCGGAATCAAATATCAGTTTATTGATATGAAAGAAAAGGGGCTGAGCAAAGGCGAGTACAATGGGGTCAAGCAGGCGGTAGGAGGACTGGACGCGATGCTTGATGAAACTTGCAAGGATCAGGAAGCCCTTGCGCTTATCAGATACATTGCCGGTGAGGATAAAGATGAAAAGGTCTTAGAGAACCAGAAGGTACTGAAAACTCCTATTGTCAGAAACGGAAGGCTGGCTACGGTTGGATACCGGCCGGAGGTGTGGAAGAATTGGAGTTAGGCTTATAGAATGAAAGGAGCGAGGAGAAGACATGATGAAAAAGCCAGAGAAAGATCAGATGTGGGTATTTAATAAGGATATAGAAGGTGTTCAGGCTTCTGAAGGCGTTGTCAGAAAGGTTCTGGCATACTGTGATGGAATGATGTGTGTGGAAAACCAGTTTGAGAAGGGGGCTATTGGAAGCCTCCACAGCCACCCCCATACCCAGATCACATATGTTGCCAGCGGAAAGTTTGAGTTCACCATTGGTGATGAAAAGAATGTCGTAGAGGCAGGAGATACTCTTTTAAAGCAGGATGGCATCGTCCATGGATGCGTTTGCCTTGAAAAGGGGATATTGGTAGATATCTTTACGCCTATGAGAGAAGATTTTTTATAAATAACAGGGTCTTCGGAGAAATAAAAAATAGGACATGTGAAATAAATCTATTGATAAAAATGGTATAATATGCTATAAAGAAAGCACAGTGAAGTTAAAGGAGGTGATAGGGATGGGAAAGTATGTTTGTGAGCCATGCGGATATGTGTACGATCCTGAAATCGGTGATCCAGACTCTGGTATTGAGCCAGGTACTGCATTTGAAGATTTACCCGAAGATTGGGTATGCCCAGTTTGCGGAGTTGGTAAGGACATGTTTGTTGAAGAGTAAGATTGTGGCCATTCGGCCAGCAAATAAGATCCTAAAGTCTTAAACAGAATAAAATGAAAAAAGGGAATCCCAGATAATTTTAAAGTATCTGGGATTCTCTTTTTGTCTTTCTGTACTGATTAATTAAGATTGTTTCCAACTGGTATTCATATATGCCTGTGCCAGCTCGATCAGGTATTTATGGGGAGGCTTCATGATTAAATCTTTCCGGTAAAGAATGGAATGAATCCGGTATATTTTAGGTTCCAGCGAAAAAAAGGTAATTTGTTTCGTGGAAATTTCATTCCCTGCCGGGATAAAACCCACTCCAATATTGCTGGACACCATATCACAAATGGATTGGGCATGGGAAGTGCTGCAGGCTATGGTCGGGTTAAAATCCTGTTTATCAAAAAAATCTTCCACCAGATACCTAATACAGGAACCATTAAGCTGTAAAATAAACGGATATTTATAAAAGTGTTCCAAAAGCTGCTGACTGTTTAAGGACCGTTTACGGCTTCCTCTTAGCTTCTGGCAATAGGGATGGCTGCTGGGCGCTGCAAAAACAACCTCTTCTTTTATCAATTCAATGCTCTGTCCCTTGTAATGTTCCAGGGAATTAGCCGTTACAAAAGCAAGATCTAGTTCGCCACTGGAAATGAGGTTGCTGGTAGAACGCAGATTATCGGCTGACAAAACCAGTTCCACTTTGGGGTAATACTTACGGAAATCAGCCAGAATGCCGGACAGCATCTGCAGGGCACTGGAAGCGGAGGTACCTACGCGGATGCGGCTGGTGTTGGAAACACGTTTGATGTCTTTTTCCAGGGATTCCGTTAAGGAGATTACTTTTTTTGCATATTCCGCATAGAGGCTGCCTACCGGTGTAAGTGTATAGGTACCGCTGGATCTTTGAAACAGGGGAGTCCCCAGTTCTGTCTCCTGCTTTGTAAGAAATTGACTGAGGGTAGGCTGCGATACGTAAAGTTTTTTGGCAGCCCTGGTCATATTGCCGGTCTCAGCCAGGGCAAGTATGTATTCCAGATATCTGATGTCCATGGAAGCTCCTGCTTTCTTAAAAAGTATAATTCTTATTTCTTATTATAGGCAAAGGCTATAATAAAAATAGGAAAGGGTTATTGGAAAAGTTGCATAATTAAAGTTATAATTATAACCTGAAAGTAGTGGAAAATTATACTAAAAAAAGGAGGTGAATCATTATCAATTAAAAATCAGCTATTTTATTATTATATCAGAGAAAAATAATAATGAAAATAGCAAAAGTGGTGGAAATGAAAAAAGGAGTTGTGCAGGGAGGGAGGTATATGGCAGGATATAAGCTTCTGCTATAAAGATGAAATGAAGGCATACATAGTGAAACGCACGGGACAAATGATATTGGTCATTTTTCTCATATCCATTTTTACATTCATGCTGGTATCCTTAATTCCCGGAGACCCGGTTTATGCCATGCTGGGATCGGAAGTATCACAGGAAGAATACGATAGGGTATATCATGAATTAAAGTTAGACCAGCCTGTCATTCACAGGTATTTCAGCTGGCTGGGAGGAGCACTCCAGGGTGACTGGGGACAATCAACACAGTTTCATAAAAGTACTATAGAAATAATTAATGAACGAATACCTATTACATTGTTTTTTTCTATCAGTGCATTCATAATAAGCATTCCTCTTGGAATACTTTTTGGGGTTATCAGCGCAGTTTACAGGGGTAGGCCGGCTGATACGGCGGTGACTCTGATCGCCAATATAACGGCCTGCCTGCCACAGTTCTGGATCGCCCTGTTAGTCATGTATGTATTTGCCATGAAGCTTGGCTGGCTTCCATCTTATGGATTTACATGGTTTCATGTGAATCTGGTGACGGGAATAAGGCAGACCATTATGCCATTGTTCTGTCTTGCCCTTGGTGGAATTGCAACGGTAACCAGACAGACACGTTCCAGTATGCTGGAGGTTATCCGCCAGGATTATGTCAGGACAGCGAGGAGCAAGGGGATTTCACAGCGAAGGGTCATTTATCTCCATGCGCTTAAAAATGCCCTGATCCCTGTTATTACCATACTGGGAATGCGTCTCGGTTCCATGCTGGCAGGCTCCATGTTTGTAGAATCCGTTTTTAACATTCCCGGAATGGGCTCATTATTTGTAAAGGCCATTCAGTCAAGGGATATTCCGGTTGTTCAGGCATGTGTTCTGGTCACGGCTCTTGTATCCTGTATCATCAACCTTATGACGGATATTTTATATGCAGTGGTTGACCCAAGAGTCCGCTATGAATAAGGAGGCAGTATTATGAAAAATAACGGAAGATGGAAAAAAACAGTTAGGACATTGTTTGCGAGAGAGGTTGCCGCTTTCAGCGCCATTGTGGTTGTGCTCTTTGTTCTCATGGCCATATTTGCGCCTTTGATCGCACCTTATGATCCGAATTATGCGG
>DEYX01000218.1 GCA_002365025.1 Hungatella sp. UBA3147
ATTCCATGGTGCTGGGAGAAGACGAGATTTTAGGGCAGGCAAAGAGTGCCTATGAGATGTCTAAAGACCAGAGGGCAGTGGATTACGAAATGAATGTGCTGTTCCAAAGGGCGTTTGCCTGTGCCAAACGGATCAAGACGGATACCAGCTTATCCAGAACGCCCCTATCCGTTGCAACTCTTGTAGCCAATGAGGTGTTCCGCTTTGAAAAAGGGGGCGGTGATAAGAATGTGATGGTGATCGGCATGACCGGTAAAATGGGGAATACTATAACAAAAAATATTTTAAGCAAGCCTGGAATCCATGTCACCGGCACGGTCAGAAGCCATAAGTCCGATCTGATTTTTGAGGTGAAGGGGGACAGGGTGAAGGCCGTGGATTACAGGGACCGCTATCAGTACATGGATGAGATGGATATTGTCATCAGTGCCACTTCCGGTCCCCATTACACCGTGACCTGTGAAGAACTGTCAGAGCAAGTGACTCCCGGGAAAAAACGGCTGTTCATGGATGTGGCCGTTCCTGTGGACATGGACCCTGAGATTGAAGAAATGGAAGGGCTGACTCTTTATAACATCGACTATTTTGAAACACTTTCAAAAAACAACACGGAAATTAAACGAAAAGAATTGGACCGGGCAAACGTAATTATGGAAGAGGACTTAGATGGGGCCATCAAGGAGGTGGTGTTCCATCCATACATCCGGAGAATGGGAGAACTTAAGGAAGCATTTGCGGGAAAACGTCTGGATACCCTTCTCTTTGAGGTCAGGGACCATGTTTCCAGTGAAGAATTAAAGGTGGTACTTAAAACCCTGGATGGCTTAGAACGCTGGATTAAGGAGGGATGACCGTGGCTTATTTCCCATTTTTTGTTGATATTGAAGGGAAAAGATGCCTGATCGCAGGCGGAGGATCGGTCGCCTGCCGCAAGGCTCTGACACTTATGGATTATGGTCCGGATATGATAGTTGTGGCTCCGCAAGTGATTCCCGAGTTTGAACGGCTGTTAAAAGAAAGCAAGGGAAGACTCACATGGTGGTGCCGGGAATTTGCAGAATCTGATCTGGAGAAAATGGATTTTGTAATAGCGGCAACTTCAGATGAAGGATTAAACAGGCAAATATCCATCTGGTGCAGGGAACAGAAGATTCCGGTCAATGTGGCAGACAACCAGGAGGAATGCAGCTTTATTTTTCCGGCTCTTATTAAAGATGGAGAAATCACGGTGGGGATTACCACAGGCGGAAGTTCTCCGGCCCTTACCCGGTATTTAAAAGAAACGCTTAAAGAAGCCATTCCTGGGGGACTTGGCGTCCTGGCAAAGCAGCTTGGCTCATACAGGGATATGGTAAGAGAACGGGTAGACTCCCTCCCTGTCAGAAGGTCAATATTTAAAACTATGACAGAGGAAGGGATCCGCCAGGGAGATTATACCAGAGAACAGGCAGATGAACTGATAGAAAGGAAACTGGCGGAGCATGAAAAGTAATACCATTCGCATTGGAACAAGAAGAAGTGCTTTGGCCGTGGCCCAGGCAAATCTGGTGGCAGAGGCTCTTAAAAAGGCAGGTAACGGCTTATCGGCAGAACTGGTGTTAAAGCAGACGGAAGGGGACCGGATTCTTGATAAGCCGCTTTTGGAATTTGGAGGAAAGGGCGTATTTGTGACGGAATTTGAGCAGGCTCTATTGCGGGGAGAGATTGATTTTGCAGTCCACAGCGCCAAGGATATGCCCATGGAGCTGGAAGAGGGGCTGGGAATTGTGGCAGTTCTGGAGCGGGGAGATCCCAGGGATGTTCTGGTGACACCTGCTTTAAGTGACCTTTCCGGAAAAAAGGAAATCATAATCGGAACCTCCAGCTTAAGAAGGAAGATTCAGATGGAAGAGATTGGAACGGCCATGTGGCCGGGGGCTTTGGTTCGCTGCGAGGATTTAAGGGGAAATGTACAGACCAGACTTTCAAAACTCATGGAAGGTTCTTATGACGGCATTCTATTGGCGGCGGCCGGATTAAAGCGTCTGGGACTTTGGGAAGACAGCCGGTATGATTACCATTGTTTTGATTGTGAGACCTTTATTCCGGCTGGAGGCCAGGGGATACTTGCAGTGGAAGGACGGCTGGATTCCGGTCTTGAAGCGGTGGTAAAGCATATTGAGGATGAAGAAGCCAGGATGTGCCTTTCCTTAGAACGAAAAATATTAAGGCATTTAAATGCCGGCTGCCATGAACCCATCGGCGTGTATTCAAGAATTAGAGGCGGGGATATGGAGGTTCTTGGAATCAGCAGGAGAGGGGAAGAAATCAAGCGGATCCATCTTTGGGGAGGAACCGGGGAACTTGACAGGCTGGCGCGGCAGGCCGCCGATGGCCTTGCGTAATAAGGAGGATGCTATGAAGGAAACAGGAGTCGTCTATCTGGTAGGGGCTGGTCCGGGAGATCCGGGGCTTATTACGGAAAAAGGGTTGTCAAGGCTGCGGGTGTGTAACGCAGTGGTTTATGATTCCCTTCTTTCTCCACGCCTTCTTGATGAGGTACCTGACCAATGCCGGAAGATTTATGTAGGAAAACGGTCCGGTCGTCATTCCATGAAGCAGGAGGAGATTAATCAGCTTCTGGTAGAACTGGCAAGGGAAGGTCTTGCAGTTGTGAGGCTGAAGGGGGGGGATCCCTTTGTATTTGGACGTGGGGGAGAAGAGATCATGGCTCTTTCAGAGGCAGGGATTCCTTATGAGGTGGTTTCTGGAGTTACCTCTGCGGTCGCCGCCCTTGCAAGTGCCGGAATCCCGGTGACCCACCGGGCGCTTAGCAGAAGCTTTCACGTCATGACCGGACACACACTCTCAAAGGAAGGAACGCTTCCTCCTGATTTTGATGAATTTGCCAGGCTTTCCGGCACATTGATTTTTCTTATGGGACTTGGGAACTTATCCCTCATCGTAAAGGGACTTTTAAACCAGGGAAAACCAGGGGAGACACCTGCTGCGGTTATTCAAAACGGAACTCTTCCCGGAGAGAGAACCATCCGCGGGACCATAGAGAATATTGAGGAAAAGGTACTGGCGGCTGGAATAGAAAGTCCTGCTATCCTTGTGGTTGGAGAAGTGGCTTCCCTTGATTTTTCTTCTACGCTAAAACAGCCTCTTATGGGGTGCCGGATCGGAGTAACAGGAACAGACACCTTTACAGGACGGTTTAGAAAACAGCTGGAATCTCTTGGAGGAGCTTCGGAATGCATACTGAGCCTTTTGATAGAATCCTGCCGAAAGGGAGCGGAAATGAAGGAAGCATATGAAAAGCTGCCGTCCTACACCTGGATCGTATTTACCAGTGCCAATGGAGTAAGAGAATTTTTTCATGGGCTTTTGGAATGTGGGTATGATTTCCGGTCGGTGGGTCATGTGAAATTTGCCGTGGTCGGAAGGGGAACGGCGGATGAACTGCTGCGGCACGGCTTTTCTGCAGATTACATACCAGAGAAATATCAGGTGCAGGATCTGGCGGAAGGCTTAAAAGGCTTGATTTCCGGGGCTGACAGGCTTTTGATCCCCAGATCCTCAGGCGGCTCCAAGGAGCTGAATGAGATTCTTGATGAAACCGGAGTCTCTTATGATGATATCGTGCTCTATGATGTGGCCCTGGCAGGCCTGGAGACGGAAAAAAGGACGGAAGCCTTAAAGCATTTGGACTATCTGACCTTTTCAAGCGCTTCCGGTGTAGAGGCTTTTTTCCGGGAGGCAAATGAGGAAATAAAGGAAGCCCTGGCAGGCCTCAAAGTGGTCTGTATAGGGGACATAACAGCAAAAGCCCTTATAGGACATGGGAGAAAGGCAGATCTCATCGCCGGGGTTTACAGCATCCAAGGGTTAACGGAAGCCATTTGCCGGGATTGGAAATAGGAATAGGAGATGATTCATTGGATCCATCCATAAAGAATGTGGAAATGAAGAATAAGGATCGGTTTTTAGGATTTGCGGATGTCTATGAACAGGCAAGGCCGGAAATGCCGGGATATCCGATCGAGATCATAACAAGATATTTAAATAAGAAGGCAAATATTGTAGTTGACTTAGGCTGCGGTTCGGGCTTATCAACAACTGCATGGAAAAACCATTGCAACGCCATTATCGGTATTGAACCAAGTGATGATATGTTCCTGGACCGCATACTAAAGTCCGGCGGTATATTTGCTGTGGTCGATTACGACTGGCCGCCTGTCTGCAAATGGGAAGCGGAGCTTGCCCATAAGCAGCTATTTTATATCGTCAGCCGCCTGGAGGAAGAACATGAGGATTTGAAAGATGATTATATAAGATGGGATAAAATAAACATCTGTCCAATATCAAAAATAGCGGTTACTTTCGTTATCAAAGAGAAATTGTTTTTGCAAACAGGGAGTCCTGTGATGCCAAAAGATTTATCAGTATGACGTTAAGCCAAAGCGGACTCCAAAGCATCATGAAACATAAGCCAGATTTAATTAAGAGTGCTCTGGATGAATATATTGAGACAATACAGCGCTTATTCGCCGGTGAGATGATGGAAGCGGATTTCTGTTATCGCATGCGCCTGGGTATTAAATGATCAATTTTAAAAAATGAAAGCTATCTTACGGATTAAAAAGGAGTCAGTTAGAATGAAAATAGTAGAATCAAAAATATTATTTGAAAAATCAAGGGAGTATTTCCCGGGCGGAGTCAACAGCCCGGTTCGTGCTTTTGGCTCCGTGGGAGGAGTACCGGTCTTCGTAAAACGGGCGTCAGGCTCTCATATTTTCGATGAGGATGGGAATGAATACATTGATTACGTGAATTCATGGGGGCCATCCATTCTAGGGCATGCCTGCGGGCCTGTGGTGGAAGCGGTGAGAGAGGCCTGTCTTGACGGCTTATCTTTTGGCGCTCCTACCAGAAAGGAGCTGGTTCTGGGTACACTTATCAGGGAGTGTATGCCTTCCATGGAGATGATGCGTATGGTAAGCTCCGGGACAGAAGCGGTCATGAGTGCGATACGCGCGGCAAGAGGCTATACGGGAAGGGATAAGATCGTAAAGTTTATTGGCTGCTATCATGGACATTCTGATGGACTTTTAGTTAAGGCTGGTTCCGGTGCTCTGACAGAATCTGCACCGGACAGTGCCGGTGTACCGGCTTCCTATACCCAGCACACATTGTTAGCCAGATTTAATGATGAGGATTCCGTCAAAAAGCTGTTTTCGGAATTTCCAGGTGACATCGGAGCACTAGTGGTGGAGCCGGTGGCAGCCAATATGGGGCTCGTTCCGCCAAAACCCGGCTTTCTGGAATTTTTAAGGGAAATTACGGCAAAGTATGGAGCAGTTCTCATCTTTGATGAGGTCATTACCGGATTTCGCATGGGACTTGGAGGCGCACAGGGATATTACGGTGTTACTCCTGATATGACAGCCCTCGGAAAGATCGCAGGCGGTGGTATGCCGATGGGAGTGTATGGTGGAAGGAAGGAGATCATGGAGGTGGTTTCTCCTTTGGGGAAGGTATATCAGGCAGGAACCCTTTCCGGCAATCCCATTGCAACGACAGCAGGAATCACTACCATCAGGACCCTGATGGAGCAGCCGGGAATCTATTCTTCTCTGGAAGAAAAGGCTGGAAAGCTTGTGAAAACTCTTAAGGATACGCTTCCGGAAACCTGGGTGAATCAGGCAGGCTCTCTTTTTAGCGTATTTTTCACAAAAGACCAGGTGATGGATTTTGATACAGCTCTGGCTTCGGACACGGTTAAGTATGGAACCTATTTTCATTATCTTTTGGAGCACGGCATTTACACGGCTCCATCCCAGTTTGAAATTTTGTTTCTTTCTGCGGCACATACAGATGAGGATATTGAAAAAACCTGCAGTATCATAAAAGATGCAGCAGGAATTATTTCTTAAGAATGGTAAAATAAGGCTTTGGAATGGCTGGGTATCAGCAGTTCCAAAGCTTTTTCAAAATTTAAGGGAATAACCGTGCATTTTGCCATATAGATTCTAAAAGTTACATAAATTGTATTAACATTTTCCGCAATCTCTTGATAAATAGCTTGATTTGGTATATTTTAATCTCATAGGAGGCTGAATGTATGGACTATTTAGTTGTATATACAAGTAATACTGGAAATACCCAGAAGGTTGCCATGAAAATTTTTAAAACCCTTCCTGGAAAATCCAAGGATATTGTCAGTCTGGAGGAACTTCATGGAGAAGAAGCGGATACGTATTTTGTAGGTTTCTGGAATAACCGGGGAACCTGTAAAACAGAAGTGCTTGACTTTCTTTCGGATCTCCACGGCAAACGGGTTGCCTTGTTTGGAACCTGCGGGCTTTCCGGAAATAAAGAATATTATAAACAGGTGGAAAAGCAGGTGTCTGTATTCCTTCCTGATGATAATGAATATCTTGGCTGCTTTATGTGCGGAGGAAAGATGGCTCCCCAGATTTTAGAAAAATACAGGCAAATGCAGGCGATTCACGACACTCCTCAGATCAGAGCCATGATATCCGCATATGAGGATGGGATGCTGCATCCCAATGAACAGGATTTTAAGGACGCGGAAGAATTTGTAAAATCGGTTCTTAAGGAGTAACAAAAGAAAAGGAGGAGCATTATGGGTTTGAAAGATGATAATACACAAAATAAGCAGAAAAAACCGTTTATTTTTTACTATGTAATCGTTTTATTAGTCATGATATTGTTCAATGCATTGACAGTTCCATGGATTCAGTCCAAATCCGTGACTGAGGTTCCCTACAGCACGTTTCTGGAGATGGTAGACCAGGGGAAAGTTCAGGCAGTTGCAAAGACAGAAACAGAGATCCAGTTTAAATCAGATACCGGAAAAAAGGACTGGGAAGGCAAGCCTGTGTACGATGTATATAAGACCGGACTGTGGCCGGATGATACACTTACTGAAAGGCTGATAGCCCATGACGTTTCTTTTGAAAAGGCGATTGTAGAGCAGATGTCCCCCTTGCTTTCCTTTTTGCTTACCTGGATCATCCCTATTTTGATCTTTGTGTTTCTGGGGAATTTTCTATCCGGGCAGATACAAAAAAAGATGGGCGGCGGCAATGCCATGAGCTTTGGAAAATCCAATCCGAAAATCTATGCGGAATCCGAGACAGGAAAAACATTCCGGGATGTGGCAGGCCAGGAGGAGGCAAAGGAAGCTTTAACGGAGATTGTGGATTTTCTTCATAATCCCCAGAAGTATGCGGATATCGGTGCATCCCTTCCCAAAGGTGCCCTGCTAGTAGGCCCTCCCGGAACCGGTAAGACACTCCTTGCCAGGGCGGTAGCAGGTGAAGCCCATGTGCCGTTTTTTTCCATATCTGGTTCTGAATTCGTGGAAATGTTTGTGGGTATGGGTGCGGCAAAGGTCAGGGACTTATTTAAGCAGGCCACTGAAAAGGCCCCCTGTATCGTATTCATCGATGAAATTGATACCATAGGCAAGAAACGTGACGGTGGCGGCTTCACCGGAAACGACGAACGGGAACAGACCTTAAACCAGCTCTTGGCTGAGATGGATGGATTTGACGGAAGAAAAGGCGTTGTCATATTGGCAGCC
>DEYX01000152.1:0-7243 GCA_002365025.1 Hungatella sp. UBA3147
TCTGACTACCCTGTATTTTGAAAAAATCAGGCAGGATCCCAGGCATCCGGACATGGAGGGAAGAGACCGGCTGGTCCTATCCAAAGGACACGCGGCTCCAATTCTCTACATCATCCTTGCAGAATTGGGATATTTTCCAAAGGAGGAACTGAAGACGCTTCGGCAGATTAACAGCAATCTCCAGGGACATCCGTGTTTCCATAAAACTCCGGGAGTGGAATTATCCACCGGTCCCCTTGGACTTGGGCTGGGGGCGGGCCTTGGAATGAGTCTTTCCGAACGGTTAAAGGGCAGCGAAGCCTATACCTACGTTGTACTTGGAGATGGTGAGATTCAGGAAGGCTCTGTCTGGGAAGCAGCTCTGGCAGCTTCTAAATTCCAGGCAGATCATCTGATTGCCATTCTGGACAACAATGGGGTCCAGCTTGACGGAACTCTGGAAGAAATCATGCCAATGGGTGATATTTCAGCAAAGTGGGCGGCGTTTGGATGGAAGGTACTGACCTGCAACGGACATGATGTAATGTCCATTTCCGATGCCCTGGATAAGGCCGTAGCCTGTAAGGGAAAACCTGTCATTATTATTGCAAATACGGTGAAAGGAAAGGGGATTTCTTTCATGGAAGGAAAGAATATCTGGCATGGAAGACCCATTGGAGAAGAGGATTATAAGGCAGCGAAGATTGATCTTGGAGGTACACCGGCATGAAAAAGGTTGCGATTCGGGATGCTTATGGAGAAGCTTTAAAAAAGCTGGGACAGGTAAATGAAAAAATAATTGCACTGGAGGCAGATGTGGGAGCATCTACAAAAAGCGCTGTTTTTGGAAAAGAGTTTCCGGACCGTTATTTTAATGCAGGGATAAGCGAGATGAATATGACCGCAATGGCGGCAGGCTTTGCCTTGGAAGGATTCATTCCGTTTGTCAATACATTTGCAAGTTTTTTGACAACCAGAGGAGCAGATCCCATCCAGTGCCTCATTGCTTATGACAGATTGAATGTCAAGCTGGCCGGAACCTACTGCGGACTGTCTGATTCCTACGATGGAGCAAGCCATCACAGTATTACGGATATGGCATTCGTAAGAGCCATTCCGGGGATGGCGGTGGTAAGTGTATCCGATGGGGTGGAAACGGAAAAAGCGGTATTTGCGCTGGCGGAATATGAGGGACCTGTGTATCTTCGTTTAAGCAGAGCGCCTGCTCCTGTCATCTATGATGAAACCTTGAAGTTTGAAATAGGGAAAGGAATTGTCTTAAAGGAAGGAACGGATGTTACCATCATTGCGACGGGTACGATACTGCATAAAGCCCTGGAAGCAGCAAAGCTGTTAAGGGAGGAAGGAATTGAGGCAGCTGTGATTGATATGCACACCGTTAAGCCGGTTGACCGGGAGCTGATAACTGCTTTCGCAAAAAAAACAGGAGCCATGGTGACTGTTGAGGAGCACAGCATCCATGGCGGCCTGGGTAGTGCGGTCGCAGAGGTACTGGTACAGGAATGTCCTGTTCCGGTAGAAATGATTGGAGCTGAGGAATTTGCAGAATCCGGGGATTACGAGCAGCTTCTGGAAAAATACGGATACAGCAGCCGGGCGATTGGTGCAGCGTGTCGGAAGGTAATGGCAAGGAAGTGATGCAGGATGAATGAATCTATGAGAAAATATATGAAGGTCGGCATTATTCTTCATATGGCATTCCGTGGGCTCTCTTCCGGGGAAGGTCCTACGTTGGAATGTTTGAAAAAAATTGTAACCGACGAATATTTTGAAGCAGTGGAAGTGACCTGGATCCGTAATCCGGCGGTGAGAAAACAGGCGGCGGATATGATTCGGTGCGGCCATATGGAAGTTGCTTACGGGGGACAGCCGAGGATGTTAACGACCGGAGGAAACATCAACGATCTGGATGAGCAAAAGAGGCTTTCGGCACTTGCTTCTTTAAAACAAGGAATTGATGAGGCCTATGAAATGGAAGCCGCAGGTTTTTCGTTCCTTGCCGGAAATTATGAGGAAGCCACCAGGATGCAATCATTGGAAGCTCTTTTAAAGAGTTCCGGAGAGCTCTGCCGCTATGCAAAAGCAAAGGGGAATATGCCGGTCACTCTTGAAGTATTTGATTATGACATTGATAAGAGGTCTTTGATGGGACCGGTTAAGCTTGTAAAAGAGTATGCAGAGATCATGAGCTCAGAATTTGATAATTTTGGTCTTTTGGTCGATTGCAGTCATATCCCCATGCTTCACGAAACGTTTGAAGAGAATCTGATCCCTGTTGCCCCCTATATCAGGCATGCCCATATGGGAAATACCGTGATCCGCAATCCTTCCTTACCGGCCTATGGAGATCAGCATCCAAGGTTTGGATTCCCGGACAGCGAAAATGATGGGAAGGAACTGGCCCATTACTTAAAGGTCTTACTGGATGTCGGTTTTCTGAACAAAGAGAGCAGGCCGATCGTAAGTTTTGAAGTAAAACCGTGGGATAAGGAAGATAGTGAAGTAGTGATCGCAAATGCAAAAAGGACGCTGAATCTGGCATGGGATATGATGTAGCAGGATTCAGAAGAACAGGACTGGTACATACCGCAGTGTATGGAAGAAATGGAGGTAAAAAAGATGAAAGACCCGATTCAGAAATATTTTCAGATAGGTACCATACAGTGGATGACTCATCCGCCGGTTTCCTATAATATAGCAGATTCAGTAAAGACCATTGCATGTGACGAATATTTCAGTGCATTTGAAATTACGGAAATAAAAGACGACGTCACAAGAGCCAAAGTAAAAAGCATGCTGGAGCAGTCTCACCTAAAGGTTTGCTATGGTGCGCAGCCGAGGCTGCTGGGACCGAAACTGAATCCCAATGACATCAATGAGGAAGGAAGGAAGAAAGCGGAAAAAACGCTGATGGAAGCGGTGGATGAAGCAGAATACATAGGAGCAAAGGGAGTCGCTTTCCTTGCAGGAAAGTGGGAGGAGGAAACAAAGGAACAGGCATATGCCCAGCTGTTAAAAACCACCAGAAATCTTTGCAGCTATGCGGCAGTCAAAGGAATGATGATCGAGCTGGAAGTATTTGATTATGATATGGATAAAGCAGCATTGGTCGGCCCGGCTCCTTATGCAGCCAGATTTGCGGCAGATATGCGTATGACCAATCACAACTTCGGCCTTCTGGTGGATCTGTCCCATTTTCCAACAACGTACGAAACCAGTAAATTTGCCGTACAGACCCTTCGCCCTTATATCACTCATTTCCATATTGGCAACGCAGTTGTTAAAAAGGGCTGTGAAGCTTATGGGGACCAGCATCCCAGATTCGGATATCCGGACAGTGCCAATGATGTGGAAGAATTAAGGGATTTCTTTACTGTTTTAAAGGAGGAAGGTTTCTTTCAAAAGGAAAATCCATATGTTCTTTCCCTGGAAGTTAAACCGTGGGGAGAGGAAGATGGGGATATTATTCTTGCCAATACAAAACGTGTTATTAACCGGGCATGGGCGCTGGTAGAAGACTGAATCATGGAGGATGGAAAGATGAAAATAGTTATTTTGGATGGATACACGGAAAACCCGGGAGATCTGTCATGGGCAGGGTTTGAGGCATTTGGAAGCTTGACCGTATACGACAGGACTCCTGCTTCTGAGATCGTGGAACGAATCGGTGATGCAGAAGTTGTTTATACGAATAAGACACCCATATCAAAAGAGACCATAGCAGCCTGCCCGCATCTTAAATTTATCGGTGTTCTGGCTACCGGATACAACGTGGTGGATGTAGGGGCTGCAAGAGAAGCGGGAATCCCTGTTTCCAATATTCCTGCTTATGGGACTGACGCAGTTGCCCAGTATACCATTGCCCTTTTGCTGGAGCTGTGCCATCACATCGGGGAGCATTCCGAATGTGTAAAGAAAGGGGATTGGACCAATAATCAGGACTGGTGTTTCTGGAACCATCCGCTCATTGAACTTGCAGGAAAAACAATGGGTATTATTGGATTTGGAAGAATCGGACAGGGAACGGCTAAAATAGCCCAGGCTCTGGGAATGAAGGTACTTGCATTTGACGAATATCAGAATAAGGCACTGGAGACGGAGACCTGCCGTTATGCATCACTGCATGAAGTGCTGGCAGATTCCGATGTCATTGTGCTGCATTGTCCGCTGTTCCCTTCCACAGAAGGGATTATAAACAAAGAAAACATTGCAAAGATGAAAGATGGGGTCATGATTATAAATGATTCCAGAGGACCGCTGATTGTGGAGGAGGATTTGCGGGATGCATTAAACAGCGGAAAGGTGGCCGGAGCTGCGGTGGATGTAGTATCTGCCGAGCCGATTAAAATGGACAATCCGCTGCTAGGTGCAAAAAACTGCCTGATCACCCCTCATATAGCCTGGGCGCCAAAAGAATCCAGGCAAAGACTCATGGATATTGCGGTGGATAATTTAAGGGCCTATCAGGCAGGTTCTCCGCAGAATGAAGTAAATAAATAAAATCCGGCCAGAATATAATTTCCAACCGGGTATCAATGATTTCAATGCAAAAGAGCATCTGACTATGTTACAATGTAAGTAAAATTGTTGGATGTTCTTTTTGCAAAGGATGGATGTTTTTATGGTAAAAATTTTGATATTTATGCCCCGTGATAACATGAGAGAACGATTTGAGAGGGCTGTTTTAAAATTGAGCCCTAAAGGAGAAGACATCAGAGTGGAGCTGATTCATGTCTTTGGAACACCGGATTCTCTTTCCAAAAACAAGGACGCGGAAATTATGGTGGCCAGGGGAATGACCTATGACAGGTTGAGAAAACTGTTCCCAAAGAAACATATCGTAGAGCTTCGCTTAACCAGTTTTGACATTGTGGATGCTCTGGTAAGATGCAAAGAAACCTTTGCACCGCGACGAATTGCTCTGTGCCTTCAGAAACAGGAATTTGCCTCCGTGAAAAACTTAGAGGTGCTGTGTGGTGCAGGGATCGAATTTTACGACATTTCAGATGAAGAAAGCTGCAAACAGGCTATAGAAGAGCTGAAAATCAAAGGGATTAATGCGGTGGTCGGAGCAGGAACGATCTGCGGACTGTGTGACAAAAGCGGAATTCCGAGAATTCATATTGAGACAAAAGACATGGCGATTGAGCAGGCGCTTTTAGAAGCTGTAAATGCAGCAAGAACCATTAATAATGAAAGGGCCAAAGCCGATATGATGCGCATGATCCTAAACAGCAGTGAAGATGCGATTATTGCGGTCAATGAAGCCGGTAGAATTCTTGCAATCAATAACCAGGCCTATATTGCCTATCAGCTGTCCTCTCAGGAACATTACATCAACAATCCTATTAAATGCATTCATAAAGAGTTAAAGTGGCAGCAGGCCATGGAGTCAGGAAAAGAAACCTCAGAGCTGATGAAGATAAATGGTAAAAATTATTTTATTCAATACAAGCCCATCATGGTGGATAATCATAGTGCCGGAACCATGATCATCACCCAGAATGCTCAGAAAATCATGGAAACAGAAACCAAAATACGCCGGGGACTAAGCGAAAAAGGCCTGGCCTCCAAATATACGTTTGAAGATATTATCGGAAACAGCCAGGCAATTAAAGATAACATATCCATAGCAAAAAGATACAGCAGCGTGGATTCCAATGTACTGATCATAGGGGAAACAGGAACAGGAAAGGAGCTTTTTGCCCATAGCATTCACAGGGTTAGCAAAAGGAGTCATGAACCCTTTGTTGCATTAAATTGTGCGGCTTTGCCTGAAAACCTGCTGGAAAGCGAATTATTCGGATATGAATCGGGAGCCTTTTCCGGCGCATCCAGAAATGGAAAGATCGGTCTTTTTGAACTGGCTCACAAGGGAACCATATTTTTAGACGAGATCGGAGAAATTCCCTTTTCGCTCCAGGCAAAGCTGCTGCGGGTACTGCAGGAAAAAGAAATAAGAAGGATCGGCAGTGACCGGGTGCTTCCTGTGGATGTCAGGGTAATTTCAGCGACCAATATTGATATAGAAAAACAAATCAAAGAAGGGAATTTCCGTTCGGATCTGTATTACCGGCTGAATCTGCTGGACATTATCATTCCCCCACTCAGAGAAAGAAAGGAAGATATTATGCCCATGGTGGATTTTTACATGCTGCGCTTTGCCTGTGAAATCGGTAAATCGGCACCCGGAATTTCCCCCGGAGCCGGTAAGCTGCTGACGGAATATGAATGGCCCGGAAATGTCCGCCAGCTCCGCAACATCTGCGAACGCCTAACGGTCCTGAATGATACGGGGACCATTCAGGAAGATGATATCAGGCAGCTTAAGATCTTTAAAGAGGCGGAAAAAAAAGAGATGATGTTTGGTCCAAAACTGCAAAGCACGGAATTTTATCAATCCTGCAGTCTTTCCCCCAGAATGAAAAAAAAAGATATGGCTGAAGAACTGGGGGTAAGCAGGACAACCCTCTGGAGAATGATAAAAAGACAGGAAAAAAACAATTAAAATGTATGGTAGAAGGCGAACAGGCTGAAACCCACACTGTTTCAATGGGCGTTAAACCGCTGATTAACTGGATCGAGAGCGTATAAAATGGCTTGTTTCAGGTTATATTTTTAAATGGAGGAAGTATGTTGGAACTGGTATGTATGCAGAGACATCGCCACTTTCATTTCACCTTATTATTTAATAGAAATAATTGACAACCATATTGCCCTGTGGTAAACTGTATCAGTACAAATATGCGCCGATACTTGGTATTTCGGATACTCCAACCAATACTTGGTATGAGGTGAGACTTTAAGACTAAAGGAGGAAATCAACATGATTTCAAAGGAAAAGAAAGCAGCTATCATCGCTGAATTTGGCAGAAAAGCCGGAGACACAGGTTCACCGGAAGTACAGATCGCAATTCTGACAGAAAGAATCACAGAATTAACGGATCACCTTCAGAAGAACCCAAAAGATCATCATTCCAGAAGAGGACTTCTGATGATGGTTGGACAGAGAAGGGGTCTTCTTGATTACTTAAAGAAGACAGACTTAGAAGGCTATCGTTCATTGATCGAGAAGTTAGGAATCAGAAAATAATAAACCATTTAGGGTGGAGGACATCTCCACCCTATCTGTCTATTAGGAAAAGAATATTAAAAGTAGAAGCATTCCCCGAGACCGCTGATGTGCGTGTAATAAGCAGAGCCAAGAGGCGGGAAGGGGGCACGGATATGCATGCATATCCGT
>DEYX01000152.1:7375-7965 GCA_002365025.1 Hungatella sp. UBA3147
ATGCATATCCGTGCCCCCTTCCAGTCTCTTGGCGAGCAACCGCGAATGAGGGACTGAAAGTCCCGAATTTGCGGCTGCGGATTCTGCCCAAGGCAGAATCTGCTTATGTTCCCAGCGGGCCGCATAATCAAACTCATTTTTTCATTATTGCGCGCAGATCAGTAGTTTCGGCGTCTTCTACTGTTAATATAAATATTAATCCAGTAAAAGGAGATACCAGTATGTACAAGAGTTATAGTATGGAACTGGCCGGCAGAACATTAACCGTTGATGTCGGCAGAGTAGCAAAGCAGGCAAACGGCGCGGCACTTATGCACTATGGCGATACCGTAGTATTAGCTACCGCAACTGCTTCTGACAAACCAAGAGACGGAATCGATTTCTTCCCACTGAGCGTAGAATACGAAGAAAAATTATACGCCGTAGGAAAGATCCCAGGCGGCTTCAACAAAAGAGAAGGAAAAGCGTCTGAGAATGCAATTTTGACCTCCCGTGTCATTGACCGTCCTATGAGACCTCTGTTTCCAAAAGATTACCGCAACGATGTAACTTTAGATAACATCGTTATGTCCGTAGACCAGGATTGCAGT
>DEYX01000335.1 GCA_002365025.1 Hungatella sp. UBA3147
AAAAATGACCCCCTTATCATGAGGCACTGACCTTGTCACTTCCAATACGGTACGGGAAGGCGGCGCCGTATAAACATTTCCCAGGGCAGCTCCGTCAGCCAGGCCCTCCCCCACAAATCCCAGAACCCACGGTTCATTCCCAGATCCTCCGGCAATGACCACCGACACCTTATCTTCTTCCCTTTTATTTTTAATTCCCATAACGCCAGGTACCTTGCAGTACAGATCCGGATTTAAGGAAAGATAGCCTTCCAGCATCTCCGGTACCATCCGCTCCTGGCTATTGATCAGCTTATTCATAATTTCCTGCTTTCCCCCCGCTGCCGCAAACTGAAATTTTGTTCCATACATATTGCTTTACAAACTCTCTGCCTCTTTTGCCATAAGTTTTTGGATCAATAACGGATTGGTTTTCCTTCAGAACCGCTTTCACCCCTTCGCTAAATGCGATTCGTAAATCCGTTGCATAATTGACTTTACAAATGCCTTCCCGGATGCATTCCTGCACGGTTTCATCCGCAAGCCCGGAGGTTCCATGGAGTACAAGGGGTATGGAAACCTTCTTCCTGATTTCCTTTAGTATATCAATTCGGATATTGGGAACCCCGGAATATACGCCATGTGCGGTTCCGATGGATACCGCAAGATAATCGATCCCTGTCTTTTCCACAAAATAAGCGGCTTCATCCGGTGATGTGAATCCTCCGTCACCGCCCTCCAGATCATCTTCCTTTCCTCCCACACGTCCAAGCTCCCCTTCGACCGGTATGTAAGACGGATGGCAGGCATCCACAACGGATTTTGATAAAGCCGCATTCTCTTCCAGTGACAAATGGGAACCGTCTATCATAATGGAGGTATATCCCTCACGAAGGGCCTGCATCGCCAGTTCAAAGCTGCTGCCATGATCCAGGTGAAGCGCCACAGGGACGAAAGCGCGTTCGGCTGCTGCTTTTACATTCGCATAGTAAAGGTTTAAGCCTCCGTATTTTACTGTAGACGGCGTCGTCTGCAGAATCACCGGTGCGTGAAGCTCCTCCGCCGCAGCTATGACAGCCATAACCATTTCCATGTTTTCCACATTAAAGGCACCGACAGCATAGTTTCCTTTTTGGGCATCAAGTAACATTTTTTTAGAAGTAACTAACGGCATTTTTCTCTCTCCTATTCTTGTGACAATCCTGAAACAGCCTCATGTTCATTCCACCCTTCTTACATCAATTTCCTTCTCATAATCATCCACCTTATCCATGGGACCCAATCCGTTGCTTTCAGCCACGTTTGCTCCTACTGCCGCTGAACGCTTTAATGCTTGTTCTACCTCCCCCGGCTGATCAAGCCATACACTTAAAAATCCGGCAAGGCACGCATCTCCCGCACAGGCAGAGCTGACCAGCTCAACGTTCTTTGTACCTGCAAAAAATATAGATTTTCCATTATAAAAATAGGATCCCCGGTCCCCCAGTGTAATAAGGATATTTTGTGCCCCCTTCTCGTGCAGATAGTGGAGGGCATCAACCATATCAGCTTCATCCCTCATAATAATTCCAAAGATATCTTTTACTTCCTCATCATTGGGCTTAATTAAGTATGGCCGGTAATGCATCAAGTCCTTTAAGTAATCGGAACTGATATCTAAAATCACTTTTACCTGTTTTTTTCTGCAGATTTCCATTACTTCATCATAAAACTGGTTTCCGATCCCCTTTGGCAGGCTTCCGCTGATTACCAGCGTATCTAAATCAGCAAGTCCGTTCATAATCCGGAGCATATCTTCCTGCTTCCGGTCAGTTACATAGGACCCTTCATTTACAAACTTGTACTCCTCTTTCCCATCGTTTATAAAAATATTAATCCGTGTGATATCTTCCACCCAGACCGGAAAGGTTTCAATGGATTTCTTCTGAGTCTCCTCAACAATATACTTTCCTGAAAAATCTCCGAAAAAGCCAAGAACTTTTGATTGGATATGGAACCGTTTCAAACAATAGCTTACATTCAGCCCCTTACCATTAGGAGTATAAACAGCACCATACGTCCGGTTTACTACTTTTGCCTGTATCCCATTGGTTGAAATATTCATATCAATCGCAGGATTTGTAGTCAAAGTATAGATCATCTTCTATTGCACCTCACCTTTTTTCAGAACTTCTGCTCATTTGCCATTATATATAGAAATCCCATGAAAATCTTTTCAGAAATTGAAAACCCGGCAAAGCAAAGGAACAAAAAAAGGGCCGGATTTTTCATCCGCCCTGTTATTTCTTGCGATAGGTTGATATGTAATCAATAATAATTCTGCAAATCATATGCAATGCAATTCTTGATGAGACTTCAAATTCCTTAATAGCCTGATGGGAATGCTTATATCCGATAAGGGAATAATTGCTGTATAACAACAGCTTGGACTTCTCATTACAGCAGCAGGTAATCACACGGTTTCCACGGTGAAAGGCAGTACATGCGGAGGCGATCAGCTCCGGAGTTTCTCCGTTTAAAGACAAGAGAAACAAAACATCGTCTGCTTTTAGTTTTGAAGCTTTTACCTGCATGATGTTGGGATCGTCTGTGTAAAAGACATCATAATCCAGAAGCTGAAGCTTTAAAGAAAACTCCTGCCCAACATAAGTAGTCGGACCTCTTGCAAAAACCGATATCTGCCGGGCAGAATCCAGGCATTTAATAATCTCCAGAACATCGGTAAGGGAAATACGTTCATGAACTTTCTGTGCCTCAATAAGGGTTTTATTGAGTATTTCATTTATTCCTTGTATTTCCTCGCTCTTTGCCTTATTAACGGAGCGGTACCGGAGCTCATTGAATCCGTTTAATCCGCATTTCCGTATTGCTCTGGAAACGGTAGAGGGAGAAGAATAGGTTTCAAATGCGATATCTACAATTGACATCTCAGGAAGGGTATCTTCATGAGTATTAATAAAATTTACGATTTCAAGTTCAGTTTTTGTTAATTTATCTACGGTCTTTGGATCAAGTGATATGATCATGATAAACCCTCCTGTCTCATATTTTTGAATGCGTCTCATCATTATTAAAAACTGTAAAAATTATATCACAAACAATAACGAAAATCTTTTCAGAATTTACAAATATTGACACGCAAAAAAAACTGCGGCATCAGACCGATTAATCCAGCCTGATGCCGCAGCTAATAAAAATATCTTTATTCTTTTGTAACTAAATCATTTACGTTATCAGCAGTTACCAGTTCGTTGTCCAAAATCACATACTTGTCTACGTCTTTGCCCTGCAGATAATTGTATGCAGAGTTTAAAATTGCTTTTCCAAGGAAGAAAGGCGGTTCTGCTATCGTTGCATTAACCTTTCCTGCTTTAATGGCCTCAATGGTGTCATCAATGGCATCGCAGCCGATCATGGTAATCTCATCAAGACGGCCGGCAGCTTCGATCGCTTCCAAAGCTCCAAGAAGCATTTCATCGTTGGCTGCATATAATCCGTCGATGTGGTCGTTGGCCTGAAGGATGTTCTCCATAACGCTCATACCCTTGGCACGGTCAAAATCTGCAACCTGGCAGGCAACGATTTTCATGTCAGGATGCTGGCTTATTGCTTCGTTAAAGCCCTTGGAACGGCTCTGAGCCACATTGGTTCCCATAATACCCTGGATTTCTACGATGTTTCCTTTGCCTCCCAGTGTGTCCACCAGATACTCGCCGGCCAGTTTACCGGATTTGATGGCATCGTAACCGATATGTGAAACCACTTCTCCGCCGCTTGCCTCACGGTCCATGGTAAGCACCGGGATACCGGCTTCGTTACATGCTTCTATGGAAGATACGATTGCATCCGAGTCACAAGTATCAATGATGATGCAGTCCGGTTTTTTGGTAATCAGGTTTTCTACATCCTTCATCTGAATTGAAGGATCATCCTGCGCATCTGTAATATAAAGTTCTACTCCTAATTCGTCTGCGGCTTTCTGTACCCCGTCTTTTACATCCACAAAGAATGGGTTTGTCTGAGTGTTCATAGCAAGTCCGATTACGTATTTCTTTTCCCCGGACTTATCCTCTGCCTTAGCTTCCGCTACTGTCGTAGCTGCTTCCGTCTGTGTGGTCTCCTGTTTGGTTTCAGACGCTTTCTCTCCGCTGCTGCATCCTGCCAATGATGCAAGGACAAGTCCTGCGGCTGCTACTGCTGCCATGTGTTTTCTTTTGATCATAATCTTTTACCTTCCCTTCTTTTTTACATTAATAGTTTTATTTATTCTGCTTTCGCAGATAAATCCTTAACCTTTTTGTCCACCAGAACTGCAATGAGAACAACTGCGCCCTTTACAATATTGGTGGCGTGGGGATTTACATTCATAAGCGTAAGAATATTATCGATAATTCCCATGATCATAGCACCTACCACAGTAGGCAGCACAAATCCGGTTCCACCGCTTAAGCTTGTACCTCCAAGTATGACCGCTGCAATGGCATCCATCTCGATCCCCTGTCCGCTGGTGGATTGTGCAGACCCCAGTCTGGCTGTTAAAACCACTGCCGCAATGCCGCTTAAAAAGCCATTAATGATGTAAGCCATCCACTCCGTCTTTTTTACGGAAATTCCGGATAAGCGGGCGGCCTCCCTGTTTCCGCCAAAGGCATAAATGCTGCGTCCAAAGCTGGTTTGCGTCAATATGTAATGTGCCAGCAGGAAAAGTGCTATCAGTATAATAACAGGCACCGGAACCCCCAGAACCGTACCTTTTCCAATAAATTTATAGGAATCTACCTTGACCGGAATAGGAGAACCTTTGGTGTATACCAAAACGCAGCCACGAAGAAGGGTCATCATGCCAAGGGTAGCAATAAACGGAGGAATCCCGCATTGGGAAATAAAAAATCCATTTACGATTCCGCAGGTGATTCCGATTGCAACTGCTGTAAGCACAGCCAGAAAGGTATTGCCGGTGGAAGCCAGCACACCGGAGGCTACAACCCCGGCAAACCCCAGAATGGAACCTACGGACAAATCGATTCCGCCGGTAAGAATCACAAAGGTCATGCCGCATCCGATGATGCCGGCAACTGTTACCTGCTTAAAAACATTAAACAGGTTGGAAACACTTAAAAAGCTTTCTGACAAAAAGGCGGCAAAGATACAGATTACCAGTAAGATCAAAACCGAGCGATATATATTAATTTGGTTGATTAACCGTTTCTTAGTTTCCTGATTCATTTTCACTTACCCCTCCAGACGCATGTGCTAATATTTTTTCCTGATTCATTTCCTGTTTGGAGATTTCTAACACCGTTCGTCCTTCCCGCATAACAATGACGCGGTCACTGACCCCAATCAATTCCGGAAGATCCGTAGAAATCACAAGAATGCTCTTTCCCGCTTCCGTCAGTTTGTTCATAATGGCATAGATCTCCGCCTTGGCCCCAACGTCGACTCCTCGTGTGGGTTCGTCTAAAATCAGAATATCAGAATCCGCTAAAAGCACCTTTGCAAACACTACTTTCTGCTGGTTTCCGCCGCTTAACTTTCCGGCAAGCTGCTGTGCAGAACTGACTTTAATATTAAGCGCTTTCACCTGTTCCTTTACACGGTCCATTTCCAGCCTGTTATCCAGCCGGAA
>DEYX01000043.1 GCA_002365025.1 Hungatella sp. UBA3147
GACTGCAGCGTACCAGTACTCCTATGTAAGACTGGTGCTGAATTATTATACTTTATTTGAGACCGTAGGGGAGGAGCCGGTGATTCCGGAGCGGATTATTGCTTACTGTCTGCAGCTTAACGGGCTGCTAAAGGAGCATTTCTCCGGAAAAGATGTGGAAGAGGAACTTCTAAAGCTTCGTGAGGGTATCACTCATGAAGTGGAGGTCCTCACTTCCTACACGGACTGCTTTCAGATTTATGAATATGTTATAAACCGCCTGGAACGGAAGTTTATATCTTTGCCGGAAACCGAAGATGATGATGAAAGCTTTGCACAGCGCCTTATGGAATTCGTAACGGAAACGAAGGAAGCGGCCGTTATGAACGGAAGGATCAGGCAGATCATCGGGCAGCTTCCGGTCCGGCTGACAAAACAGAAGTTTTTCAGTCTTGTAATGGAGGGATTGTCCGTTTACATTGGTTCTCCCATTGAGAATCTTAAGGATATGATGTATAACCTCCGCAGTTCGTCCATGGTGAAGCTTCCTCCAGGAATGGAAGAAGGGCATAAGGATCTTTTTGAGCTTCTGGAACAGTTCCGTCTTATGGATTACGGGAATATGACCGCTGAAGACTTTGAAGAAGCTTCTGAAAAGCTTGGCCTTGCCTGCGAGGGGCTTATGGATGAATCCGGCCTTTATATCATACTCCAGGACATTATCAATGATTTTTGTGTTCTGGTATTTGCAAGACCGGAAGCAGTTGTTGATGTGAAAGAGGAAGAACTTTACTTCTCCATGGTTGCGGAGATTTTAGAGAAGTTTATGAAAGAAGATTATTCCCCTGCTGGAGAAGTGTTTTTTGACAGGCTTACTCAGCTGGAGGGAAGGCAGGAAGCTTATTATGAGCGGTATTTAAGGACCGAACTGCCGGAAGAGAGCGGCGATTGGAATAAAGATCCGGATTACGTGAAAGCTGTAAATGTAGACAGGCTTTTATCCGGAAGCTCTTTTGTGGAATTAAAAAGCCGGGACGAGCGGAAAGAAACAGGTAAGGCGGATAAAGCGGCTGTTGTTGACCGTTCCTATCTGGAGAAAACGGCGAAGGAGTATCTTAAAGAGCTTGAGGAGGTATTCTCTGGCGTCTCCAGACCTGTGATCCGGGCCATAATGGCAAAGGTTTTATCAGACCTGCCTGTCTATTTTAATTCAATTGACGAAATACAGGCATATATTGCAGGAAGCTTAAAAAGCTGCCTGGATGAAGCGGAAAAGGAAACTTGCAAGGAATTATTGGAAGAGCTGATGGATGATGAAAATAAGCTGGTTTGATCGTTTGTACGTGGGCGAGAAAGCGAAGAAGAAACGTTACCGGATTATTCAGGGAATCCGCAGGTTAAAGCCTGGACCAGGGATTTATGTGATTACGCCTGCTGCAAATGGGAATAATATACTTGATATCTATCCGGCAATGACACTTTTGTGGCCTCTTTACCGGGAGGAGGAATTTCTCATTTTAGGCATTGCGTCCGGTTACTGGGAAGCGTTAGAGGTGGCCGGGAATATCATCGGTGATATGTACCGGAAAACTGGAGGTTTCGATCTGCCTGCTTTTATAGGGATGCCCCTTTCAGGGATACCTTCATGCCCAAAAAGCATGGGCGAAAGCAATGAAAGAAGCCGGTAAGGTGTGAGGTGTTCATGCTTCATATAATTTTGTTTATACTTAAAATTCTAGGGCTGCTGGTGCTTATTGTATTAGGGCTTGTCCTCGTTGTTGTCCTGCTGATCCTTCTGGTCCCGGTACGGTACCAGGCAGAGGGATCCTATGACGGAAAGGTTAGGGGGAAAGCCAGGATTACCTGGCTGCTACATATCCTTTCCGTATCAGCTCAGTACGAGGAAGACTTAATCGTGAGGGTCCGTATTTTCGGCTTCCGCATAGGAAAGCCCAAAAAGATGGATTCAGAGCTTAAGGAAGCGGAAGATATTATGGTTCAGGCCATGGAAATAATGGAACCGGAACCCATAAGAGAAGCACAGGAAGTGAAAGATGAAATTCATGACAGGGTCAAGGAAGAACCAAAGAACCTGCTGCCTCCAAAGAAGGAGTTAAGAAGTCCGACGCCTCCAAAGGAAGAACCAAAAAAGAAAAAAGGATTCCGGGTCATGGAAGTGTTTGAAAAGCTAAAGAAGAAGGTTCTTAGGGCTTTTACAAAACTTAAGTTTTTTTTCCGGCGGATCTGTGATACACTGAGAACAATAAAAGACAAAAAAGATGAGATTTATGCCTGGATTTCCAATAAGGAGAACCAGAAGACAGGAAAGCTGCTTTTTAGACAGGTAAAAAGATTAATCCGCCATATCCTTCCCCGCCGGGGAAAGGGAAATATAACCTTTGGCTTTGATGATCCGTATTTGACCGGTCAGGTGCTCACCTATGCAAGCGTTATTTATCCGCTTTGTCATAAGCATTTGAACCTGTATCCGGTTTTTGACCAGACGGTGTTTACGGTGGAAGGAACGTTTCGCGGCAGGATCCGTATGGGAACGGTTCTTCTCATTGGATCGCGGATGCTGTTGGATAAAAATTTCAGGCGTTTGTTAAAAGGATGGCTTCATAAAGGAGGAATTGCTTAACGTGGCAGAGAATAATTTTACATCTACGGTAGAGTCGCTGTTTAAGGGAATGGATTCTTTTGTGGCGACAAAAACTGTGGTAGGAGATGCGGTAAAGGTGGATGATACGATCATTCTGCCTTTGGTGGATGTGACCTGCGGCATGGCCGCCGGATCCTTTGCGGGAGATACAAAGCATAACGGGGCAGGAGGCATGCATGCAAAGATGAGCCCCAGTGCAGTGTTAATCATTCAGAATGGAGTAACAAAGCTGGTTAACATCAAACAGCAGGATGCTGTAACGAAAATTCTGGATATGGTACCGGATTTTGTCAATAAATTTGCCGGTGGAACAAAAGAGGTTTCCCCGGAAGCATTAAAAGTGGCGGAGGAGATGGCCGCTTCGGAAGAGAAACAAAAAGCGGAAGAATAATAAAGGGATAAGCCGCATAGGATGTCATATAGCCTGAATGGATTGAGGGATGATATGAGAAGAGTATGCGGACTTATGCTGTTCTGCTTTGGAGCGGGCATGGCAATTCTGCTTTTTATCCCGGCGACTATCGTAACGATCCTTTTTATTATCGGATGTCTGGTACTGGGATATAACCTGTTCTGTTGCTGAATAAGCATGCTGTTAAAAATAAATGAGGCCAGCCTTATAAAAGGTCCGGCCTCATGAAAAAAAGACAAAAAAATACTCCTGACTGATATCAGCCAGGAGTTTCCTTCGATTAAGCTCTTTCAACTAATCCGGATCTTAAGCAGGAAGTACATACGTACATCTTCTTATTAGCGCCGCCATTAACTTTTACTTTAACGGACTTCACATTTGCTTTCCACATCTTATTAGATCTTCTATGGGAATGGCTCACTGCGTTGCCAAAGTGAGCAGCTTTTTCACAAATTGCACATTTAGCCATGATTGCACCTCCTTAAAAGCGACTTGGACTTTTTATGGTTGAAAAATCCACAACAAATGTATGATAACAGAAAACACATGGATTTGCAAGTGAAAATTAAAAATTTGTTTCTTTTTTTGGAAAAATAATGTATAATCAAAACAGACAGAAAGAACGGAGGTAGAGACTATGAAGGGTTATATTAATAATAAACTGGGCGAAATCCAGGTAAGCCCTGATGTTATCGCTATGTATGCCGGAACGACCGCAGTGGAATGCTTCGGTATCGTCGGTATGGCGGCTGTCAGCATGAAAGACGGACTTGTTAAACTTTTAAAACGGGAAGGCCTGACTCACGGAATCAATGTGAACATCCAGGACAACCATATCACCATCGATTTCCATGTAATTGTAGCCTATGGGGTCAGCATTTCTGCGGTGGCGGATAACTTGATTGAAAATGTAAAATACAAAGTAGAAGAATTCACAGGTATGACAGTAGATAAGATTAACATCTTTGTCGAAGGCGTAAGAGTGATTGATTAAGGAGGAAACTACCCGTGGGTATGAAGTATATAGACGCCAAAATGCTGCAGAAGGCATTTCTGGCAGGAGCAAAAGGACTGGAAGCAAAGAAGGAATGGATTAATGAACTGAATGTGTTTCCAGTGCCGGATGGAGATACCGGAACCAACATGACCATGACGATCATGGCGGCGGCAAAAGAAGTGGCTGCCATTGAGAATCCTACCATGGAATCGTTAGCAAAAGCAATTTCCTCCGGTTCATTAAGAGGAGCGAGAGGAAACTCCGGTGTGATCCTGTCCCAGTTGTTCCGTGGTTTCACAAAAGAGATCGCTGCCGCCAATCAGGTGACTGCCACCGTTTTAGCCAATTCCTTTGTGCGGGCAACAGAAACTGCTTATAAAGCAGTCATGAAACCCAAAGAGGGGACCATTCTTACTGTAGCCAGAGGAATGGCAGAAAAGGCTGCGGAGCTGGTCACCGAGACAGAAGATATTCTTGTGTTCTGTCAGAAGGTAATCGAACATGGTGATTATGTATTAAGCCAGACGCCGGAGATGCTTCCGGTTTTAAAGCAGGCCGGAGTAGTAGATTCCGGCGGCCAGGGCCTTATGCAGGTAATGAAGGGTGCCTTTGACTGCCTGTCGGGCAAAGAGGTAGACTTATCTGTAGAGGTTGAAAAGCGCCCGGTTGATACTGCCGGAGCCTCAGTGGCTACAACTGCTGACATTGATATCCGGTTCGGCTACTGTACCGAATTTATTATTAATCTGGAAAACCACTATGATGATAAGAAGGAACACGATTTCAAGGGATACCTGGAATCTATCGGTGATTCCATTGTGGTTGTTTCAGACGATGACGTGGTAAAAGTCCATGTTCATACCAATGATCCGGGACTTGCAATCCAGAAGGCCCTTACTTATGGCTCTTTATCCCGCATGAAGATCGATAATATGAGGGAAGAACATCAGGAAAAATTAATTAAAGAATCAGAAAAGATTGCAGTGCAGCAAAAGGCTGAGAGCCAAAAAAAGGCGGAACAGAGAAAACCCTATGGCTTTATATCCGTATCGGCCGGGGAAGGTCTTGATGAAATATTCCGGGGTATCGGCGCAGATTACCTGATCCAGGGAGGTCAGACCATGAACCCAAGTACAGAGGATATGTTAAATGCCATCGAAAAGGTGAATGCCGATACCATCTATATCCTGCCAAACAATAAAAACATCATATTGGCTGCTGAGCAGGCCAAAAGCCTGGTGGAAGACAAGAAGGTTATTGTGATCCCTTCGAAAACCATACCACAGGGCATTACTGCCATCATCAATTTTGCTCCGGATTTATCACCGGAGGATAATGAAAAGATTATGACAGAAGAGATGTCCCGAGTGAAAACCGGTCAGGTTACCTATGCTGTCCGCAATACCATGATCGATGATACCACGATCCGGGAAGGGGATATCATGGCGCTTGGCGACAGTGGTATTCTGGCTGTTGGAAAGGAAATTGAGTCCACAGTGTTAGAAGCCATGGAAGCCATGGTGGAAGAAGAATCTGAATTAGTGACCGTTTATTACGGCAAGGATGTCAAAGAAGAGGATGCAAAAGAGCTTAAGGAGAAAGCAGAAGAGCTGTTTTCCCATTGCGAGGTAGAGCTTCATGCAGGCGGCCAGCCAATTTATTATTACCTCATATCAGTAGAATAAAAGAGCCAGCGGCATTTTATATACCGGGCAGACGAGGCCTGTCTGCCCGGTTTTGCTGTGCAGGTAAAAAGAAAGGAGGGGAACCCGTCTTTGAATGGTGAGTCAATTGATTCCTTAAAGGGAATCGGTGAAAAAACAGGGAAATTGTTTCAAAAGGTGGGAGTGATAACCATTGGGGATCTTCTGGAATATTATCCAAGGGCCTATGACACCTATGAGGAGCCTTGCCCTATTGGGGAGCTTAAACCGGATCAGGTGATGACTGTGGCCGGTATGCTTTACAAGACTCCGGATGTAAAACGATACAGCCATATCCAGGTCATCACAACAACTTTAAAGGATATGACGGGAACTCTTTTGCTCACCTGGTACAATATGCCCTATCTTCACTCCACTTTAAAAGCGGGGACACGGGCTATTTTCCGGGGCAGGGTGGTGAAGAAAAGCGGGCGTCTTACCATGGAACAGCCAGAGGTATTTACGGAAGAAGCCTATGAGCAGGTGGTGCATTCCATGCAGCCTGTTTATGGACAGACCAAGGGGCTGAGCAATAAAACCATTGTAAGGGCTCAAAGGCAGGCGTTAAGCCTCCGGAGTATGGTACGGGATTATATGCCTGCTGAATTGCGAAAAAAACACGAACTGGCGGAATATAATTTTGCTATTGAACATATTCATTTTCCGACGGACCGGAGCGAACTGCTATTTGCCAGAAAAAGACTGGTGTTTGATGAATTTTTTCTTTTTCTCATGGCGGTCCGGCGTTTAAAGGATGGCAGAGAGGATAAAAAAAGTTCTTATATCTTAAGCCTCTCTCCTCAAGTAGAGGCCTTAAGGAAAAGTCTTCCCTATTCTCTTACAAATGCCCAGGAAAAGGTTTTAAATGAGGTATACGGCGATCTGTCGGGAGGCAGGGTCATGAACCGGCTTATTCAGGGAGATGTAGGCTCCGGTAAGACGATCATTGCCATACTCGCTCTCCTTCAGGCAGCGTATAACGGTTATCAGGGAGCTCTTATGGCGCCTACGGAAGTACTGGCAAAGCAGCATCTTGAATCCATGACAGAGCTGTTTGCCGCGCATCAGATCGACAAAAAGCCCATACTTGTTACAGGCTCCATGACGGCAAAGGAAAAAAGGATTGCTTACGAAAAGATAGCTTCCCATGAGGCGGATATCATAATCGGAACCCATGCCCTTATCCAGGAGAAGGTGATATACGATAATCTGGCACTGGTGATCACCGATGAACAGCATCGGTTTGGAGTCGGCCAACGGGAATTGCTTGGGAAGAAGGGAGAAGAGCCTCATGTTCTGGTTATGAGCGCCACGCCCATCCCACGAACCCTTGCCATTATCATTTACGGGGATCTTGACATCTCTATTATTGATGAGCTGCCGGCAAACCGTTTGCCAATTAAAAACTGTGTGGTAGATACCGGTTACCGGAAGAAGGCCTATGAATTTATCCGAAAAGAGATAGCAAGCGGCCGGCAGGCCTATGTGATCTGTCCTATGGTAGAAGCCAGCGAGATGATTGATGCGGAAAATGTAATGGATTATACGAAAACCTTAAGAGAGGCACTTCCGGGAATTTCTGTGGAATATCTTCATGGGAAAATGAAGCCCAAGGAAAAAAACGGGATCATGGAAAGATTTGCCGGCGGGGAAATTAAAGTTTTGGTATCCACTACTGTAATCGAGGTAGGAGTGAATGTTCCTAATGCAACCGTAATGATGATTGAAAATGCAGAGCGCTTCGGGCTGGCTCAGCTTCACCAGCTGAGAGGGCGTGTTGGGCGGGGAAAATACCAGTCTTACTGTATTATGGTAGGAGCTTCGGAACAGGAAGGGACGAAAGAACGCCTGGATATCTTAAACCAGTCCAATGACGGCTTTTTTATTGCCTCAGAAGATTTAAAGCTACGTGGACCCGGCGATATTTTCGGAATCAGGCAGAGTGGGGATCTGGAATTTAAGCTGGGGGATATTTTTACGGATGCAAACCTGTTAAAGACTGTCTCAGAGGAAGTGAAACGGCTTTTTCATGTGGATCCGGAGCTGGAAAAAGAGGAACACCAGGAACTGAAGGGCAAGCTGCAAGAGTATCTTGAGAAAAGCTATGATAAGCTTAATTTGTAGTTAAAATTATCTGATTTTTTGATTTTTGCAGAAAATATTTGCAATAATCGAATGCAAATGATACACTGATTTACGTAAAATTATGAATGTAAGGAAACAGGAGGAAAGTAATGAGTAGAAAAGCCTTAAAATTTGATGCAAAGGATGCCATGAAGGATGCGCTGGTAAGTCCTTTTATGGTTACAATAATAATGGGCGTCATCATGGTTATATTATCGGCGGTTCAGGGTTTTCTGGATATATGGCAGAACATGATAGACAATGGGAGCGCTTATGGGGATTTAGGCCAGACCGGAGCATTTGCGGTCAGCAGTATTATTTTTTTAGTTATTAATATTGTTGTTAGCACCATTATCCAGTTTGGGTATCAGTCTTACTGTTTAAAAGTTGCTAACAGGGATGATACTATGTCATATGGGGATTTATTCGGATCTGTAAGGTATTTGTTAAAAGCTCTGGGATTGATTCTCATGGTGTCTTTACTTACTTTTTTGTGGACATTGCTTTTAATTATTCCGGGAATTATAGCTGCTTACCGTTATTCACAGGCTGTTATTATTATGGTTGAGGACCCAAGTAAAGGTATTATGCAATGCATTCGTGAAAGTAAGGAAATGATGGTAGGACATAAGTGGGAATACTTTGTTCTGGAGCTGTCCTTTATTTTATGGCAGCTTTTGGGCCTTGTCACCTGCGGTCTTGCTTTCATTTATGTATATCCTTATATGAAGGTTACTTTTGCTAATTATTATAATGCAATAAAGCCTAATGCGGTTGTATATGAGGAAGCGACTGTAATTGAGTAAATGATAAAAAGGGTTCAAACTTTTTTAAGAGGTTGAACCCTTTTGTACGGCAAAAAGTGGAGGAGCACGGAAGATGAAGTGTGTGATAATTGGAATTGCCGGAGGAACCGGCTCAGGGAAGTCGACCTTTACCAACCGGTTAAAGGATGCGTTTTGTGATGATATCGCGGTTATTTATCATGATAATTATTATAAAAAGCAGGATGGGATTTCTTTTGAAGAGAGAAAGAAAATGAATTATGACCATCCCGAAGCTTTTGAAACAGAGCTTTTGCTGGATCAGCTTCGAAAGCTTCGGGATGGAGAATCGGTTGATTGTCCTGTTTATGATTATTCCATGCACAACCGTTCTCAAAATGTGGTGAAGGTGGAGCCTAAAAAGGTTATTTTAGTTGAGGGGATCCTGGTTTTTGCGGATGAGCGCTTAAGGAACATGTTTGATATAAAAATATTTGTGGAGGCGGACGCCGATGAACGGATCCTTCGCCGGGTGATCCGGGATGTAAAGGAAAGAGGCCGGGATATCGAGGGTGTTGTGGAACAGTATTTAACGACAGTTAAGCCTATGCATTATTTGTATGTGGAGCCTACGAAACCAATGGCAGATGTTATTATAAACAGCGGCATGAATGAGGTCGCGTTTCAGTTGGTGAAAACGAATATTGAAAAAATATTGGAGACTGGTAATTAGGGTTAAAAATGTATCTGCATGAGAATGTTTTTGAAGACTAGATTTTTTTCCAGAAAAAAACATTTTACGAAAAACCTTCTAGTGTATTTCATTCTATTCCAGCCATAATAGGAGTGTAGCACAAAACACACCATGAATTATTAAAAAAACAAAATCATGGTGAATAGATGAAAAGGAGGCATATCATTATGTCAGGTAGATCTAATACTACAAATGTACCAGAGGCAAAAGAAGCAATGGATCGTTTTAAAATGGAAGTAGCCAGCGAGATTGGTGTTCCGTTAACCAACGGTTATAACGGTAACTTAACTTCTGCTCAGAACGGTTCCGTAGGCGGTTATATGGTTAAGAAGATGATCGAAGCCCAGGAAAGACAGATGGCAGGTAAATAATCTGTAAAAAAAAAGAAACACCCTTCGAATATAACAAGAAATAACATTTAGTCCAATAGCATGGACGATTGAAGGGAAGCAGGAGCTGCAGTTTCGTAACTGGTAATCAGTTATGGGGGCTGTGGCTCCTGTTTTTTTAATGAATGGAGGTGGCATGAGTGGCTTAGGATTGATGCGGTAGATGAGTCCGCCATGGAACCCTGACTGCGCGGAGCGCAGTCAGGGTCGCGGGCTTCGCCCTATGAAAAAATACAGAAGTTCAGGTGCTTATGTGCAAGCACAACGCGCCTGAATTTCTGTATTTTTTCACCATGGCTCATTGCTGGCGCGAAAAATCAGTTGTATATCTACCGATTTCATACTATAATGGTTTGGAAAAATAAAGTGAGGAATTGTTATGAGAGTAATTGCCGGAAAAGCCAGGAGGCTTGTTTTGAAGACGATAGAGGGGCAGGATACGCGGCCTACGACAGATAGAATTAAAGAGACACTTTTTAATATGATACAGGGGGACATGCCTGATTGCTGTTTTTTGGATTTGTTTTCTGGCAGCGGGGCTATTGGTATTGAGGCGCTGAGCCGGGGAGCCAGGCAGGCGGTTATGGTGGAACAGAGTCCGGGGGCAGCGGAATGCATCCGTGAGAATTTAAAGACCACCAGACTGGAGGATGGCGCCATTGTGATGAACTGTGACGTTATGGCAGGACTTGGAAGGCTGGAAGGGAAAGGGTATGTATTTGATTTTATATTTATGGACCCTCCCTATAATCAGGATTGGGAAAAAAGGGTTTTGCAGTATCTGGCTGATTCCCGGCTGATTGATGAGGACACAACGATGATTGTGGAAGCTTCTTTAGAAACTTCTTTTGATTTTTTGGAGAATCTGGGATACCGGATGATAAGGGAAAAGAATTATAAAACCAATAAACATGCTTTTATAGCAAGGAAAGAACGATAAGAAATTGCTCAAAATACATGGACAATAATAAGGAAGAGGAAGAGACCATATGAGAAAAGCAGTGTATCCGGGAAGCTTTGATCCGGTGACGTTTGGTCATCTGGATATTATAGAACGTTCTGCCAGGATGTCGGACCATCTGATCATAGGAGTTTTAAATAATAATTCAAAAACTCCGTTGTTTTCTGTAGAAGAACGTGTTAATATGTTAAAGAGCCTTACGAAACACCTTCCCAACGTGGAGGTGGAATCGTTTGGAGGACTTTTGGTAGATTTTGTACGAGCCAATCAGGCGGATGCAGTGATTCGCGGGCTTCGGGCTGTAACGGATTTTGAATATGAATTGCAGATCGCACAGACAAACCGGGTCATGGCCCCAGAAATTGATACTGTGTTTTTGACGACGAATTTGAAATATTCTTACTTGAGTTCCAGCATTGTGAAGGAGATCGCCGCCTATGGTGGAGAGATAAACACGTTTGTACCTGCATGTGTAGCAGAGCGTGTAATGAAGAAGATGGAAGATAGAATGAAATAAGGGTAAGGAGTGTTCGTATTATGATGAGCAGAATTGAACAGTTAATCGGTGAAATTGAAGAATATATTGACAGCTGCAAATACCAGCCGCTCTCCAACAGTAAGATTGTGGTCAACAGGGATGAACTTGAAGAGCTTCTGGTAGAACTTCGTCTGCGCATTCCGGATGAAATCAAGCAGTATCAGAAGATCATCAGCAATCGTGACGCCATTATGAATGAAGCCCGCCAGCAGGCGGATTCTATTTTGGCCCAGGCCAATGCTCAGACAAATGAGCTGGTTAATGAGCATGAGATTATGCAGAAAGCATATACCCAGGCCAATGATATTATTGAACAGGCCAACAGCCAAGCCCAGCAGATCGTGGAACAGGCGGTTTCTGATGCCAACGGAATCAGGCAAAGCTCTGTCCAGTATACAGATGACATGTTAAAGAGCCTTCAGACTATTATCAGTCATTCCATGGAAGGAGCTCAGGGCCGTTTTGATGCCTTTATGACTTCCATGCAGTCAAGCTATGACATCGTCTCCTCTAACCGTCAGGAGCTGACAGGAGCTGTCATGCCCGTGGAAGGAACGGAAGAAAACGGGACAACAGAATAAAAAGTATGATGGTAAGGAAGCTGTGAAGTACTTTCCAAGCTACATAGTGCCGGATGGATAATCCGGCATTTTTTATAACACTCTTTGTCTGAAAGATGCCGGATAACCCTCCGAATGCGGTTACGGTTCCGATCCATAAGCCAGTAGAGATTCCTGAAAAGGCCTGGGAAACAGCCTTGATTCCTGTGGTCATTTCAACAAATCCCAGGATAAGGGCCTTATGCTGGGGAAGGTCTATGGGAATCGTAGTTATGTAGAGGGCCAGGATGGAAAAAAGCATGATATATCCCCCGATTTTTACCATGACTTCGCAGGAATCCATTAGGCTGTCATCAAAGGATTTGGAAGATTCTCTGGTTACCGGAAGGGACAGGGCAGGTCCGTTTATGCCATAACAGCTCCGGGCTGCAATGGAAAGAGGAATTATGGGCAGGTAAACGCAGACAAGAAGGAGCCAGACCGGTACGGCTGGTGGAAGCCCTCCGGCAGCATAGCCTAATAAAAACATGGGGCTGGGATGATTGCAGATGGCTAAAAGGTATCTTCCTTCTTTTTCCGAGATACGTCCATTATCCATGAAATCACTGCAGGTTCTGGCTCCCATGGGATAACCGCAGAGAAGTCCGGAAACAAGGGTATAGCTTCCGGCATCCGAAAGGCAAAAGAACCGATACAGGATCCTTCTGACGGGGAAAATAAGGATGCGGATTGCATTTAAGGCTACAATGACATTGGAGCAGATCATAAAGGGCAAAAGGGTGGGTATCACGACTGAGCCCCATAAAACAAGTCCGTTTCTTGCCCCTTCAAAGGCTGTGGACGGAAAACGGAGCAACAGAATTAAGGCAGCAACAGAAAGCAGACGGAAAAAGGATTTTTTCATGTACACCTGAATAGATTGTTTTATACAATTATATGAAATGGCATGACTGATATGATGGTGATTCTTCTTTTCATCCTGATCCTTTCTGTTTTCCAGGTAACCATGATCGATTACCTGTATAATAATCCTACCTTTTACCAGCTCGATGCTTATACCTGGGAAAGTGATGACTTCAGAAGCTTAAAGCTTGGAAAAATGGTGGCAGAATGGGATTCTCTTGATTATGATACTTTGACTTCCTTAATGGTGGAGCATCAATATGATCTGACTGGGGTCACAGACCGTGATACCCATACGGACCGCCTTTTAAAGGTAAAGCCGGCGGAGTATAGAAAGCTCCGTCAGGCTTATGAAACTGTTTTATATGATTTAAAGTTTTTTCCAATCCCCTTATCCGTTCAGCCCGGTTCTCCGGATATAAGCTATCAAAACGGCTGGATGGACACCAGGACCTACGGAGGAGAACGAGGGCATGAAGGCTGCGACATCATGAGCAATGATCAGCCAAGAGGGCATTTTCCGGTGGTCAGTATGAGCGACGGAGTGGTGGAAAAAGTGGGGTGGCTGGAAAAGGGCGGCTGGCGGATCGGCATACGGACTCCAAAGGGAGCGTATCTTTATTATGCCCATCTTTACGGCTACAGCAAGCCGTGGAAGGAAGGGGACGAGGTAACGGCGGGAGAACTTTTGGGATTTATGGGGGACACCGGTTACAGCCAGGTAGAGGGTACTACCGGCAACTTTCCAGTCCATTTGCATTTGGGAATTTATTTGCGGACCGATCATAATGAGGAGATGAGCGTAAATCCCTATTGGGTCTTAAAATATCTGGAGAAATACCGGTTGAAATATTCGTATTAGTATAATGGTCTTTTATCGAAACTTGCCTTGCAAATTTCAATAAGCTATATTAAGATTGCTTACATAGGCATAGTTTATTTAATGGAGGCAGAATTACGTTTTACTTTGGTAAACTAGCCGTTCGATGAGCCTAAGGCGAATCGAACTTCTTTGACGCAAGATGGGAGCGACAACGTGAAAGAACGGAAGATTTCAGAAGAATTTTTAAACAGAATGAAAGATTTATTAGGGGAAGTAGAGTATGAAGCATATTTAAAAAGCTTTGATGAGGAGCGGCTCTATGGGCTGCGTATCAATACCCTTAAGATAACCCCGGAAAAATTTACAAATATGACAACCCTTAAGCTAAAGCCCGTTCCCTGGATCCATAACGGTTTTTACTATGAGGGGGAAGAACGTCCGGCAAAAGATCCTTATTACTACGCCGGGCTTTATTATCTCCAGGAACCCAGCGCTATGACGCCGGCAAGCCTGCTTCCCGTAGTTCCGGGAGACAAGGTACTTGATCTTTGTGCAGCGCCAGGAGGGAAAAGCACGGAGCTGGGGGCAAAGCTGAAAGGCAAAGGTCTTTTGGTGTCCAATGACATCAGTAATTCCAGGGCAAAGGCTTTGCTTAAGAACTTAGAATTGTGGGGGATTGAAAATATTTGTGTCACCAGCGAGGAACCAAAAAAATTAAAGGAAACCTTTGGTGAATTTTTTGATAAAATACTGGTTGATGCTCCCTGTTCCGGAGAAGGGATGTTCCGCAAGGATGCGGATATGGTGAAAAGCTATGAGGAACACGGGCCGGAGTATTATGCAGCGATCCAAAGGGAAATTATGGATCAGGCGGCAGACATGCTTGCACCTGGCGGATATCTTTTATATTCTACCTGCACGTTTTCAGCCTGTGAAAATGAAGACATCATCAGACGGACTCTGGAGGGCCATGAGGAGATGGAGCTTATCGGGCTTCCTCTTTTTGAAGGAGCCAGCGGTGGGATCGGCCTACCCGGCTGCCTCCGCCTTTTTCCTTATAAGATCAAGGGAGAAGGCCATTTTATGGCGTTGTTAAAAAAGAAAGGAAGCCAGGCAGCATATAAGGATGATGGGAAGACCGTAAGCAAACAGTCCCCCCTTCCTGCTGAACTTTCTAATTTCCTTTCCATGGTCTCAAAGCCCCTGGAGCGTTCACGGATTCGGATAAAGAATGATGCGGTTTACTATTTGCCGGAACATTTTCAGGAGAATACGAAAGGCCTTCGCTACTTAAGGACCGGACTTTTGCTGGGAGAGATGAAAAAGGACCGTTTTGAGCCGGGACAGGCTTTTGCTATGGCCTTAAAGCCGGAAGAGTTCAAACAAGTTGTCTCCTGGGAAAAGCAGGATGATAGGGTAATCCGCTATTTAAAGGGAGAAACCATTTCCTTGAAAGACGGAGAGGATCCTATCAAAGGCTGGTGCCTGATCTGTGTGGAAGGTTTCCCTCTGGGCTTTGCCAAGGGAAGCGGAGCGATGCTTAAAAACAAATACTATCCGGGATGGCGGTGGCAATAATGAAGGAACTGAGACTTGATAAATATTTAACAGAGATGGGAGTAGGAACGAGAAGTCAGATCAAGGAAATGGCCAGGAAAGGCAGGATTCTGGTAGACGGCATACCGGAGAAAAGGGCGGAGCGCAAAATCGATCCGGAACAACAACAGGTATCCGTGGATGGACGTCCGGTATCCTATGTCCGGTATGAATATTACATGCTAAACAAGCCTCAGGGCGTGGTATCTGCCACAGACGATTCCCGCTATGAAACCGTGATCAGTCTCATTGAGGAGCGGAAACGGGATGATCTTTTTCCGGTGGGACGGCTGGATATTGATACAGAGGGGCTTCTTCTCATCACCAATGACGGAGACTTAGCTCATCGCCTTCTGTCTCCCAAAAAGCATGTGGATAAGGTTTATTTTGCCCGGATTGAAGGGGCGCTTCCCCATGACGCAGAGGAACGTATGGAGGAAGGGCTTGTGCTTTCGGATGGAACTCCCACGATGCCAGCCCTGCTGGAAGTACGAAAGCGGGGTAAAGATGAAGTGCCTTCTGAAATCCATCTGACCATCCGGGAAGGAAAATTTCATCAGGTCAAACGAATGTTTGAAACTCTTGGGTGCCGTGTGATATACTTAAAGAGGATGTCTATGGGAAGCCTGACCTTAGATGAGGCGTTAAAACCGGGTGAATACCGCCCGCTTTCAGAGGATGAAATCCTGAAACTAAAAAGTCATGGTAAATAAGGAAACACCCTTCGGGTATACCTTTATGCCCGGATTACATGGGCAATCATAAGGAAAGGAAGACAAAAGCAGAAGATGTTAGAGGAAAAGAAAGCAGTGATTTTTGATCTGGATGGAACACTGGTTGATTCCATGTGGATGTGGAAATCCATTGATATAGAATTTCTTGGCAGCAGAGGGCTTGCATGTCCGGAAGATTTACAAAAGGAGATTGAAGGGATGAGCTTTTCAGAGACTGCTTTTTATTTTAAAGAGCGGTTCAGGCTGAAAGAATCTCTTGAGGAAATCAAGGCTGTCTGGACGGATATGTCCATTGAAAAATACAGGAACGAGGTTTGGTTAAAGCCGGGAGCAGGAGATTTTCTTAAATACATTACTGAAAGAGGATTAAAGACCGGAATCGCCACCAGTAATGGCAGACAGATGGTGGATGCGGTGATTGATTCCTTGAATATCGGGCAATATTTTCATGTAGTGGCTACTTCCTGCGAGGTGACTTATGGAAAGCCTGCGCCGGATATTTATTTAAAGGTTGCAGGGGAGCTTTCCGTATCTCCCGCTCAATGCCTGGTCTTTGAGGATGTTCCTGCCGGAATTCTGGCAGGAAAGCGGGCAGGTATGACGGTCTGCGCTATTGATGATGAATTTTCCAGAGAGATGGAAGAAGAAAAACGGCAGCTGGCTGACTATTTTATATACGATTATCACCAGATACTGAAAAGAAAGGTCGAAATATCATGATGCACGATTATCTTCCCATGAGCCGGGCTGATATGAATATCAGAGGGTGGAAGCAATGTGACTTTATCTATGTCACCGGAGATGCCTATGTGGACCATCCGTCTTTTGGCCATGCCATCATCAGCCGCCTTTTAGAGGCCCATGGCTATAAAGTGGGGATTATATCCCAGCCGGACTGGAAGGATCGGGCAAGCATTCAGGTTTTAGGAGAACCACGCCTGGGATTCCTGGTTTCAGGCGGCAACATGGATTCCATGGTAAATCACTATTCTGTTTCAAAGAAACGCAGACAGCAGGATGCATATACGCCAGGAGGCGTTATGGGAAAGCGGCCTGACTATGCGGTTACGGTCTACTGTAATCTGATCCGGTCCGTATATAAGAAAGCGCCTGTCATCATCGGCGGCATTGAAGCCAGCTTAAGGCGCCTGGCTCATTACGATTACTGGTCGGACCGGTTAAAGTATTCCATTCTGATTGATTCCCAGGCGGACTTAATTTCCTATGGGATGGGGGAAACGTCCATTGTGGAAATTGCAGACGCATTGAACAGCGGGATCGACATCAAGGATATCACTTTTATCGATGGCACTGTCTATAAGACGGACAGCCTGGAATCCGTATATGATGCCCAGATCCTACCTTCTTTTGATAAAATGAAGGCTGAAAAACAAGAATATGCAAAAAGCTATTACATTCAATATAATAATACAGACCCATTTACCGGGAAGCGACTGGTGGAGCCATATAAGGACAATCTGTTTGTCGTTCAGAATCCTCCCGCCAAGCCTCTATCCATGGAAGAGATGGATGAAGTATATGCCCTTCCTTATATGAGGAATTACCATCCTTCCTATGAGGAGTTTGGAGGAGTTCCAGCCATCCGTGAAATTAAATTCAGCCTGATCAGCAACCGTGGCTGCTTTGGCGCCTGCAGCTTTTGCGCTCTTACCTTTCATCAGGGCAGGATTATACAAGCCAGAAGCCATAACTCCCTTCTGGATGAAGCAAAGCTTTTAACTGAGGAACCGGACTTTAAGGGATATATCCATGATGTAGGAGGTCCTACGGCGGATTTCAGGTACCCGGCCTGTGAAAAACAAATGACGAAAGGGGCTTGCTCCAACCGGCAGTGCCTGTTTCCAGAACCATGTAAAAATCTGAAAGCGGACCATACGGATTATATTGAGTTACTGAGAAAGCTGAGAAGCCTGCCAAAGATGAAAAAGGTATTCATCCGTTCCGGTATCCGGTTTGATTATGTGCTGGCGGATCCCGGTAAAAAGTTTTTAAAGGAGCTTTGTCAGTACCATGTCAGCGGACAGCTAAAGGTGGCCCCGGAGCATGTGTCGGATAAGGTGCTTTCAAAAATGGGAAAGCCCCGGAATCAGGTATATCGCCAGTTTGTAAAGGAATATAAGGACATGAACGGGCGGCTTGGAATGAAACAGTATCTGGTTCCCTATTTAATGTCTTCCCATCCAGGCTCCGGACTTTCGGAAGCTGTGGAGCTTGCAGAATATTTACGGGATTTGGGATATATGCCGGAACAGGTACAGGACTTTTATCCTACCCCTTCCACCATATCCACCTGTATGTATTACACGGGATATGATCCCCGTACCATGGAAAAGGTATATGTACCGGTCAATCCCCATGAAAAGGCCATGCAAAGAGCGCTCATCCAGTATCGGAATCCGAAAAATTATGAATTGGTTTCCGAGGCATTAAGACTGGCAGGCCGCACCGATTTGATCGGGTATGACAAAAAATGCTTAATCCGTCCGAAGGCAGGTGCTCCAGGCGGTTACTCAGATAATAAAACAGGGAAGAATCCTGGCAGCGGGAAAAGAGGGGCTGCTTCAGAGACAAAAGATCGTCGGGAGCAAAAGAAAAAGACCATTAGGAACATCCATAAAAAAGCAGGTAAAAAATAATCCTGAATTGAAAGAAATACCCTTCGGGTATATTCACATCCGGAAAAGCGGGGTGGACTCTGCCCCAAATATATAGGCAAAATAATAGAAAAGAAGGGAACAATTATGAAAATTGCCATTGTAACAGGTGCATCTTCCGGCATGGGAAGAGAATTTATCATGCAGATTGCTGACCGTTTTAATGGGATTGGAGAAATATGGGCCATAGCCAGAAGGGAAGACCGGCTGGAAGAGCTGTCCCCTAATGTTCCGGTTAAGGTCCGGACCTTTGGCATTGACTTAACGGATAAGAGTAAACTGATGAGCTTAGAGGATATCCTGACGAAAGAAAAGCCAGAGGTAAAGTGGTTGATCAACGCGGCTGGTTATGGAAAAATCGGCGCCGTGGGGAGCATAAATATAGGGGATGAGATGGGCATGGTGGAATTAAACTGCGAAGCCCTTTGTGCTGTGACCCATATGGTCCTTCCCTATATGTCAAAGAACAGCCGCATCATACAGTTTTCCTCTGCTGCTTCCTTTCTGCCCCAACCCGGATTTGCCATTTATGCGGCTACTAAATCCTTTGTGTTAAGTTACAGCAGGGCTCTGAATGAAGAACTGAAGCAAAAGGGAATTTATGTGACGGCGGTTTGCCCGGGACCAGTAAAAACCGAATTTTTTGATATTGCGGAAACCACAGGAAAGATCCCTCTTTATAAGCGGATCGTCATGGCTGATCCTAAGAAAGTGGTGCGAATTGCTTTGAGGGACAGCATGATGGGGCGTCCGGTTTCCGTGTATGGAACCACCATGAAGTCCTTCCGGCTTATGTGCAAGACAATCCCTCATACCGTAATCTTTCGTCTTATGAAGGGGCTTATGAAGACTACTTAAAGGAAGGCAAAGGAAGAGGAATACAAAAGTGAAACGATACAGGAAGGGACAGTACGGTTACCGTAATTATCATAGAAGAATAGAATCAGGGAAGGTCCTTGCCGGGGCGGCCCTGATTCTCATACAGCTATTGGCACGGACAATGGCAGACAGCTCATCCTTTAAAAATATCCTGACGGTTACAGCCATTCTATCCGTCCTTCCGGTGGCCAATTGGGCATCCCCCCTTTTGGCCTCCTGGAAGTACAAAACGCTGAACGAGGAACTTTATAAAAAAGCATGTTCCCATGAAGGAAAAAGCAGATTGCTTTACGATCTGATCATCACCTCAAGGGATGCGGTCATGCCGGTTGAAGTAGCTGCGGTTCATCCAACCGGCATCTATGCTTACTGTACAGCCAAAAAGCTGGATACAGGAAAAGCAGAATGTTTTTTTAAGGATATGTTCCTCAGCCATCAGGTAAAGCTGGACATAAGGCTCATTCTGGATGAAGAGGAATTTTTCAAACACCTTTCCAGCTTGAGACCGGAAGCAGAGTACAGGGATGACGGCAGCGTGGAGCGTGGAGTCACGTTGTTAAAAAGCTTATCCATGTAACCGGCAGGGCAGAAATACCCTTCGGGTATCCCTATACACCCGATAAAGCGGGGGGGGCTCTGTCCCAAATACATGAGTAGTAATATGGAAAGGATAAAACATGCAGTCTTTGATTGTATCGAAAAATGAAGCAGGGCAGCGCCTTGATAAGCTGCTTTCCAAATATCTGAATCTTGCAGAAAAGAGCTTTCTTTATAAGATGATGAGAAAGAAAAACATCACCTTAAACGGCAGGAAGTGTGAAGGCTCGGAAAAGCTTGCAGAAGGAGACGAGGTCAAACTTTTTCTTTCCGATGAAACCATTGAAAAGTTTTCCCAGGTAAAGCTTCAGGAAGTAAAAAAAGTATCGTTAAACATTATATATGAGGATGAGCACATCCTTTTGGTAAATAAGCCTGCAGGCATGCTTTCCCAGAAAGCTAAGGAGTCGGATGAATCCCTGGTGGAATACATGATCGATTATCTGGTTTCAGGCGGCCAGTTATCCACAGAACAGTTAAGGAGCTTCCGGCCTTCCGTATGCAACCGTCTTGACCGGAACACCAGCGGCCTGGTAGTGGGTGGAAAGTCGCTTCCAGGTCTCCAGCTTATGTCAGCCTCCTTTAAGGACAGGAGCATCCATAAGTACTATCAGTGCGTGGTAAAGGGGCGGATTTCAGATAAGCAGGTGATCACAGGCTATTTAACCAAGTCGGAAGCAACCAATCAGGTGACGGTCCATAAACAGGAAGTTCCCGGGAGCGCTCCGATAGTGACGGAATATGAGCCGGTAAAGTGGCATGAAGGATACACTCTCCTTAAGGTCACTCTGATCACAGGACGTACCCATCAGATCCGTGCTCATTTATCCTCCATTGGACATCCAATCGTAGGAGACTATAAATATGGGGACAGCAGGGTGAATGAGGAAGCAAAAAAGCTTTATCACATTCAGTCCCAGCTCTTACACTCTTATCAGGTGACATTTCCGGAACTGCGGGAGCCCCTTGCCTATTTATCTGGCCGTACTTTTTATGCGCCTTTACCAAAGACCTTTTCCAAAATATGCAGGGACTGGAGATAGGAGGCAGAGATGGGAACCTGGAATACAAGAGGGTTAAGAGGCTCTGTACTTGAAGATCTGATTAACCGAAGCAATGAAAGCTACCGGGAAAAAGGACTGGCTTTGATCCAGAAAATACCCACGCCGATCACCCCTATTTCCATTGATAAGGAAAGCCGCCACATCACCCTGGCGTATTTCGACCAGAAAAGTACAGTGGATTATATCGGGGCTGTACAGGGGATTCCGGTATGCTTTGATGCCAAGGAATGCTCGGCTGGCACATTTCCCCTACAAAATATCCACCCTCATCAAGTCGCTTTCATGGAAGAGTTTGAAAGCCAGGGAGGCATTGCTTTTATCATTTTATCTTATACCCAGAAGGATGAGATGTATTATCTTCCATTTGACCAGCTGAAACGGTTCTGGACACGGATGGAAGAGGGCGGGCGGAAAAGCTTTACCTATGAAGAGGTGGATAAAACCTGGCGGATAGGTCGGTTACGGGATATTTTCGTTCACTACCTGGAACTGATTCAGAAAGATTTAGATAGAAGAGATTGACAAGAACCACTTTTTCCTCTATAATCGACTATACGTTATCAAATTATCACTTTACTACAAGAAAGTGATATAAAATGATAAGCCGTGAAAATAATTTTCATCGCTGCATATTATAGCGGCATATCATGGAAGATCGAAGCAGAAGACGGAGGTTATTATGGCAAATAAACTGTTACATACGCCGGATGGAGTCCGGGATATCTATGGAGTAGAGTGTACGAGAAAGGCT
>DEYX01000154.1 GCA_002365025.1 Hungatella sp. UBA3147
CTCTTCCGATCTCGAGAAAGGCTGCTGTACAGGAGAAGATGTTAAAAGTTTTTCATCTGTGCGGATATCAGGACATTGAAACTCCCACCTTCGAATTTTTTGATATCTTCAACGAGTCCAGGGGAAGTGTCAAGGCAAAGGAGATGTTTAAGTTTTTTGACAGAGATAATCACACCTTGGTTCTGCGTCCGGATGAAACGCCTGCCATAGCCAGATGTGCGGCCAAATATTTTCTGGATGAGGATATGCCCATCCGTCTTTGCTATATAGAGAGAACTTTTATCAATAATTCCAGCTATCAGGGCCGCCTTAAGGAAGCCAGTCAGACCGGGGTGGAGTTTATCGGAGACGATTCCGCGGATGCGGATGCAGAAATCCTTGCGATGGTGATCAGGGCCTTAAAGGCAGCAGGATTAACGGAATTCCAGGTGGAATTAGGCGAAGTGGACTTTTTTAAAGGTCTGATGGAAGAAGCCGGTATGGATGAGGAAATGGAGGAGGCCTTAAGACAGCTTATTGAAAATAAGAATTATTTTGGCGTAGAAGAACTGGTAATGGCCCAGCCCATTAATGCGGAGTTAAAACAGGTGTTTTTAAAGCTCCCGGAACTGTTCGGCACTCTTGAACAGATCCAGGCAGCCAGAGAATTGACTTCCAATCCAAGGGCGCTAAAGGCGATTGAGCGCTTGGAAGAGGTAAGCCGGATTCTTGCATGTTATGGGCTTTCTGATTACGTTTCCTATGACCTTGGCATGCTGAGTCAGTATCAGTATTACACCGGTATTATTTTTAAGGCTTATACGTACGGGACTGGAGATTACGTGGTCAACGGCGGAAGATATGATAAGCTTTTGGAACAGTTTGGTAAAAATGCTCCTGCCGTGGGATTCGGAATCTCGGTGGATGAGCTTTTACTGGCTCTTTCCAGGCAGAAGATCGAGATGAAGGTTGATCTGGTGAACACCATGATCCTATATGAGAAAGAAGCCAGGGAACATGCAATCCGGCTTTCCAGCCATTTCCGGGAATCCGGCATCGCGGTTCAGCTTCAGCGTAAGGATACGGCCCGATCCCTTGAGGACTATCAGGCATACGCAAGGCGCCGTGATTTAAATAATCTGCTGTATCTGGACCAAAGCGGGTATTGCGTAAAGGTCATGAACCTTATTCTGGACCGTACAGATGAGATACCTCTGTCGGAATATTTAAAATAATCGGGGGTACGTATGAGATATCTGACTTTTGCCCTGGCAAAGGGGCGGCTTGCAAAACAGTCACTTGAAATGTTTGAAAAAATCGGGATCACCTGTGAAGAGATGAAGGATAAGGATTCCCGGAAGCTGATTTTCACCAACGAGGAGCTTGGCATTCGGTTCTTTCTTGCAAAGGCCAGCGATGTGCCTACCTACGTAGAGTATGGAGCGGCTGACCTTGGCATAGTGGGGAAGGATACCATTTTAGAAGAAGGAAGAAAGCTTTATGAGGTCATGAACCTGGGAATTGGAAATTGCAGAATGTGCGTCTGCGGTCCTCCATCGGCGGGTGAGCTTTTAAAGCACCACGAAAGGATCCGTGTAGCCACCAAATATCCGGCGATTGCCAAGGACTATTTTTATAATAAAAAACATCAGACCGTTGAAATCATAAAGCTTAACGGCTCCATTGAGCTGGCGCCTATTGTAGGGCTTTCCGAGGTCATAGTGGACATAGTGGAAACAGGTGCCACCCTTAAGGAAAACGGACTGGCGGTATTGGAAGAAATCTGCCCCTTATCCGCCCGTATGGTGGTCAATCAGGTAAGTATGAAACGGGAAAATGACAGGATCACGAAACTGATCCATGATCTGCGTACCTTGCTGCAGGAGGAAAACCGATGAGAATTGTAAAGCTTAACGAAAGTTCCAGACGAAATATTCTTGCTGATCTGTTAAAAAGAGATCCTAATAATTACGGCACATATGCTGACACGGTCCAGGAAATCGTGGAAACGGTGAAACGGGATGGAGATCAGGCAGTATTTGCCTATACAAAGGAATTTGATCAGGCAGAAATAAAGGCCGGAAACTTAAAGGTGACCGAACAGGAAATTGAGGAAGTCATGAAGGAAGTGGACCCGGAACTTATAGAGATCCTTAAAAAATCCATGAAAAATATCCGTCAGTTTCACGAAAAGCAAAGGCAGTACAGCTGGTTTGACAGTAAGCCGGACGGTACCATTCTGGGCCAGAAGATCACACCTTTAGAAAGCGTGGGTGTTTATGTTCCAGGCGGAAAGGCGGCTTATCCGTCTTCGGTCCTGATGAATATCATTCCGGCAGAAGTGGCAGGCGTGAGCCGCATTGCCATGGTGACTCCGCCGGGAAAGGATGGAAAGGTCAATCCTGTCACCTTAACGGCAGCTCATTTGGCTGGTGTTACCGAGGTTTATAAGGTGGGCGGAGCACAGGCGGTAGCGGCCCTTGCCTTTGGTACGGAAACCATCCCTAAGGTCAACAAGATCGTAGGGCCCGGGAATATATTTGTGGCGCTGGCGAAAAAGGCAGTTTACGGGCATGTAAGCATAGACAGCATTGCCGGTCCAAGTGAGATTCTGGTACTTGCAGATGAGAGCGCCAATCCCCGCTTTGTGGCGGCAGATTTATTGTCCCAGGCAGAACATGATGAGTTGGCTTCTGCTATTTTAGTAACTGCCAGTATGGAGTTAGCTGAGAAGGTATCAGAGGAAATAGAGACTTTTACCCGGGAACTGTCCCGCAGAGAAATCATTGAAAAGTCCCTGGATAATTACGGCTATATTCTTGTAGCAGATACTATGAAGGAAGCCATCCAGGCTGTCAATGAGATCGCCCCGGAGCATTTGGAGATCATCACCAAAAATCCTTTTGAAGATATGACCAGGATTCATAATGCAGGCGCAATCTTTATTGGAGAATATAGTTCTGAGCCTCTTGGAGACTATTTCGCCGGACCAAACCACGTGCTTCCTACCAATGGCACGGCAAAATTTTTCTCAGCTTTAAGTGTGGATGATTTTATAAAGAAATCCAGCATTATTTATTACTCAAAGGAAGCGTTGGAAGAGATCCATGAAGATATCGAAGCATTTGCCGAGGCAGAGCATTTAACCGCCCACGCCAATTCTGTGAAAGTGCGCTTTTCCACGAAAGCAATGAGCAGTGCGGAATAGGACGGGAGAAAAATTTCGTCATGCTTGCACGTGAGAAATTTTTCTTCCGGCCTATTCCATAGGGCGAATGCCCGTGAGTGAGTAAAACCGCAGGTTTTGCGAGCGCCACTGCGGTGCCACCTAATTATAAAGCATGAAAGAAGGTTAAAAAATGGGACGAAGTGCAGAGATTTCCCGTGTAACCCGTGAGACAGATATCCGGCTGAACCTTGATATAGACGGCAGCGGAAAAGCTGACATCCATACGGGGATTGGATTTTTTGATCACATGTTAAACAGCTTTGCCCGTCATGGCTTTTTTGACTTAACCTTGTCGGTAAAAGGAGATCTTGAGGTAGATACCCACCATACTGTCGAAGATACGGGCATTGTCCTGGGAACTGCCATCAAACAGGCCATTGGTGATAAAAAATCCATCAGGCGTTACGGCAGCATGATCCTTCCTATGGATGAAACCTTGGTCCTCTGCGCCATTGACCTATCCGGAAGGCCGTATTTAGGCTTCGATGTTTTGCTTACCAGCGAACGGGTGGGGGATTTTGAGACAGAAATGCTGAAGGAATTTTTCTATGCTGTTTCATATGCTTCTGAAATGAACCTGCATATCAGAAAAATGGCAGGAGAGAATAACCACCATGTGATCGAGGGAACCTTCAAAGCATTTGCAAAGGCCTTGGATGAGGCAACATCCCCTGATTCAAGAATCACAGGGGTACTGTCTACAAAGGGAACATTATAAAGGAGAATCCATATGCAGCTTTATCCAGCAATTGACTTAAAAGACGGGCAGTGCGTCCGTTTAAAACAGGGAGAATTTAAGGAGATTACCGTATATTCCCAAAAGCCGGAGGAGGTAGCTGCCCTCTGGCAGTCCCAGGGCGCTACGTTTCTTCATCTGGTAGATTTAGATGGGGCTTTGGCCGGTCGTTCTGTTAATGAAAAGGTGATCAGAAAAATAGCGGATACCGTTTCCATACCGATCGAAATAGGCGGCGGCATCCGAAGCGAAGAAGCAATCGAGTCCATGCTTTCTCTGGGAGCAGCCAGGGTAATCATCGGGACAAAGGCTGTCGAGAATCCGGAATTTATCCGGGATATGGTGAAAAGGTTTGGGCGGGACCGTATTGTGGCAGGCGTTGACGCAAAGGATGGTATGGTAGCGGTGGAAGGCTGGGAAAAGATCAGCGGAATCACCGCATCAGAGCTTTGCAACAGGATGAAAGAATATGGTGTCCGCCATATCGTTTATACCGATATATCCAGGGATGGAATGCTGACAGGACCCAATGTGGAGTATACGAAAAAGCTGACGGAAGAAACCGGAATGGATATCATTGCCTCCGGCGGAATGTCTTCCATGGAAGATTTAAGGCAGCTTTATCATGCAGGTGTCTGCGGTGCCATCATAGGGAAGGCGTTGTATGAAAAGCGGATCGATTTAAAGGAAGCCATTGAAGCCTTTGAAAAGCAGGATCATCAGAGGAGGATATGATGATGGAGTATAAAAAACTAATTGCAGGTTTTGGAATCCGGGAGGGGAAGGCAGTAAGGCTTGATGATCAAAAGACGTGCTATGGAGAAAATCTTTTGACGCTGGCATGTTTTTTCGGAGACAGCGGAGCAGATGAGCTCTTTCTGCATGATCTGTCTGAGTCAGAGGAAGATCATGAACGTACAATCGGCCTTATGAAGGAAATTGCAAGGCTGTCAGATATTCCTGTGATTTTAGGGGGAAGAGTCTGGCGGCTGGAAGATGTGAAGAAATACCTTTACGCAGGAGCAAAAGCAGCATTTCTTGACGTAAGCCTTGATGAAAATGTGGATTTGATGAAAGAGGCGGCAGACAGGTTCGGAGATGATAAGATTTATGCTTATCTTCCGGACTGTTCGTATTTGGAGCGGACCAAGGAATACGCCCAGTTGGGTGCTTCCGTCATGATTCTGGGGGATGAAGTCACAGAAGAAAAACTCCAGGCTGTTTCAGCCTGTGAAGAGACCTTTTTGATCACCAGCTGCGGGGAAGATGCAGATCTCTTTGCTTACGCTCTTGGAGTGGAAAATGTGGAAGGCCTGGTGGGAAGCTTTGACGGGGAAGTGAATTGCATGGATTTGAAGCAGGATTTAAAAGCCCTTGGAATCGGAGTAGATACCTTTGAGAGCCCGGTAAGCTTTGACCAGTTTAAGCTTGGCGATGATGGCCTCATTCCTGTAATCACCCAGGATTACAGGACAGGAGAAGTGCTCATGCTGGCCTATATGAACGAAGAGGCCTTTCACGAAACGCTTAAGACCGGATGCATGACCTATTACAGCAGAAGCCGTAAAAGCCTATGGCGGAAGGGAGAAACCTCCGGCCACTATCAGTATGTGAAGTCCCTGGACATGGATTGCGACAATGATACGCTGTTAGCAAAAGTGAACCAGATCGGAGCTGCCTGCCATACAGGGGCGAGAAGCTGCTTTTATCAGAATCTGGTAAAAAAAGAGTATCAGGAGAGCAATCCCTTAAAGGTTTTTGAAGAGGTATTTAATGTAATCCTTGACAGAAAGACTAATCCAAAGGAAGGTTCCTATACTAATTATTTATTTGACAAAGGTCTTGACAAGATATTAAAAAAGCTGGGAGAAGAGTCAACGGAAATTGTTATAGCAGCCAAAAATCCAAATCCGGAGGAAGTAAAATACGAAATTTCAGATTTTCTTTATCATATGATGGTGCTCATGGCTTATAAAGGAGTATCCTGGGAAGATATTACCAGAGAACTGTCCAATCGATAAATTTTATAAAAACGCTGGGAAGGCTGCTTGCTTTTCCAGCGTTTTTTGTGTACATAGAGTCATGGACAGCCTGATTGTTACATGGTATAATAAAAAAATGGAAATTATGGGAGGCTATGGGTATGAAAGAACAGATGTCTGGCAGGATGAAACGGATGACACGGATTTATAACTGGGTGTTACCGGTTATTTTCCTGTATATCACCGCCGTTTCCTTTTTTGGTGCAGGAATGGGCATGAAGCTTTTGGGAAATACGAAGCCTGGTGTGGAACCGGTGGAGTTTCATGTGTATGATGGCACAGATATTTACAGCAGCTTAAAGGCCCATATGATGACATGGGAGTTTGCGTCGGATTTTAAGGAAACCAATCATTATTACTTTGCTTACGATGAAAACCTGCTTCCTTATATTGTACAGGTCCATGGGGACCTGCCTGAGGAATATTTACAGATTCAATCCTATTTGTACGATGAGTCCGAGGAAGCACCGGAGCCAGCGGTATTTTACGGAATGTCGTCGCGCATTGAGGCTGATATCCGGGAGTATGCCATGGAAAGTTACAATGAGATGTGGGGAGAGAAACTTGTAACGGAGGATAATTTTTCGGATTATTTCGGAGAATACTATCTGGATACCACCAGAAAGCCGGCCTCCAATGCTTCGGAAACAATTTCTCTCATTTTTTCATACGGATTTCTGGCCGCCCTGGCAGGGACTCTGCTTTTGGTATGGAAGCTTAACAGCCGAAGGTTTAAGATAAGCCGTACAACCTTAAAGGCATGGACGGGAGAAAGACTGCTTGCATTAGACAGACAGCTTAATGGGGCCAGTACCTCCTCCTATGAAAAAGAACAGCTTTACTTGACTAATGATTATATCATTGCCAATGCAGAAGGATTTGATATCATCCCATATGAGGCTGTTGTGCGGATTTATGATACCTCCCATGCAACTGGAATAAGGCTTATGGTTGAAACGAAGGATCAGAAATACCATACCCTTGCTATTGGGGGAAGAAAGAACAAAGATGGATTCCAGGAACTCATCACCCAGGTGAAAAGGAAAATTGAGGATAAAAAAGAGGAATTGCCGGAAAATAATCTGACCGGGGAATACCAGAAGTATCTTGAAAATGGGGATCCAGAGGCGATTCTTCAGGTATCCGCCTCCCTTGAACAAAAGCCTTCTAATCCGTTCTTTGGCGTGATCGGGGCGCTGTTTGCCTCTCTTTTAGGAGTGGGATTATGGGTGCTCATCGGACAGGTGGGATTTGTTGCCGGAATAGCCGGATTTGTTATGCTGAAGCTTGCCTTAAGCGGCTATCAGAAGCTTGGAGGTTCGCTGGATAGAAAGGGGGCCGTCATTTGTCTTATAATAACAGCCGGAATGATCACCGGAGCCAATCTTCTGGATTATGCAGTATCCATGACAAGGGGATACTTCCAGTATGAAGCCAGTTTTGAAACCTTAACCTATGTTTTCTCCAACTTTGGAAAATTGATGTCCGATATGGATATGTGGAGAGGATTTTTCATTGACCTTGCCATTGGCTATGGCCTGTCCATATGGTCCGCGGCGGGAGCTATAAAAGCCATTTTAAATATGGAAAAATAAATTTTAGAAAAAGAGGCGATTTGATTATGTCACAAGTATTAGATAATTTTTTAAAGTATATATCCTTTGACACGCAGTCTAAGGAGGATATGGAGGCAGTTCCTAGTACGGAAAAGCAGCGGGTATTAGCCAGAGAACTGGCAGCCCAGCTTCAGGCCATGAAGGCAGAGCATGTGATGGTGGATGAGCATAGCTACGTTTATGCTACCATACCTGCCACCATGGAAAAGTCTGTTCCGGTGCTTGGTTTTATTGCCCATATGGATACCGCACCTGCATATTCCGGAACGGGAGTGAAGCCGCAGATCGTGAAAAATTATGACGGCAGTGATATTCTGATGAATAAAGAAACCGGACTGGTCATGAAAGCAAGCGATTTTCCGGATTTATTAAAGTACAAGGGACAGGATATCATTACAACGGATGGAACCACCCTGTTGGGGGCGGATGACAAAGCCGGAGTTGCCGAAATCATGGCTATGGCGGAGTATCTTTTATCCCATCCGGAGATTCCCCATGGAACCATCCGTATTGGCTTTACACCGGATGAAGAGGTTGGAAGAGGTGCAGATTTCTTTGATGTAAAGGGTTTTGGCGCAGATGTGGCTTATACCGTAGACGGCGGTGGCTTAGGAGAGCTGGAGTATGAGAATTTCAATGCGGCTTCCGCAAAGGTCCGGGTGCACGGCTCCAGCATCCATCCAGGATCTTCCAAGGGAAGAATGAGGAATGCCCTGCTGATGGCTATGGAGTTCCACAACATGCTTCCAGCTGCCGAAAATCCTATGTATACGGAAGGATATGAGGGATTTTTCCATTTGGATTCTATGAGCGGAACGGTGGAGGAAGCCCGCATGGATTATATTATCCGGGATCATAACAAAGAAAGATTTGAAGAGAAGAAGATATTTATGGAGAGGGTGGCGGAATATCTCAACAGCCGCTATTATGCAGGAACCGTAGAACTTACTTTAAAAGACAGTTACTATAACATGAAGGAAAAGATCCAGCCTCACATGTACCTGATCGATATAGCAAAGATTTCCATGGAGGAAGTCGGAATAGAACCTCTGGTAACTCCCATCCGCGGAGGCACGGATGGAGCCCGTTTGTCTTATGAGGGGCTTCCTTGTCCAAACCTGTGCACCGGAGGCTATAACTACCATGGAAAGTTTGAGTTCATTCCTGTTCAGTCCATGGAGAAAGTGGTAGAACTGCTTCTTAAAATCGTAGAGAAGTTTGCAGAAAGATAATATGCAGTAGGAATAGTACCCTGCAATTCAGATTAAAAAAGCAGCTATTGACAAAGTAGAATTCTACTTATCCGCCATTCGTAGAATTCTACTTTGGTTTTTGGAGGTGATTTTATGCATTCAGCCTTAAATAAACCAGGTGCTGATTTTTATGTCCAGAGTATTGCGCTGTCTTTGCGCTATATGAACGATCAAAAGTTAGAGGAATTTGGAATAACAAACCAGCAGGCCCGGCTGTTAGGTGGAATCGGCAGTAGTCTTTACGATGGAGCTAATATCAGCCGCAAGTTTTTGGAGGATATGATGCAGCTAAAAGGCCCCTCGGTAACCAGCTTACTAAATGGCTTAGAGAAGAAGGGCTTTATTATTCGTTATAGCCGTGAAGATGATGGCCGTGCAATGAATATCAAAGTTACTGAAAAAGGTGATAAGGTTTTAGAAGCGTTGCGTGACATATTTAAAAGTACAGAACAGCAGCTGCATAGCGGTATGACGCCTGCAGAGCAGGAACAATTTCTGATGTTACTTCAAAAAGCTCATGATAACCTTTCGAGGAATAAGCATTCAGGAAATACAAGACCGGTAGATGCGGGGAAGGTATAAGCAGGCACATAAAGTGGTAGAAAACGAATATGCTGCTTGCAATTATCTTCGGTGTCTATATAGAGTTCTATATATTTTTTGATCTATTGTGTAGAGTTCTACTTATATATAAGACAAGGCTGGAAAATTATCTAAAATAGGTTATTTGTGCATGAGAGTGAAGAAAGTTAGGGTAATAGGAATGACATCAGCGCCTGCGGCTTGTACATTTTCACATCTTACGGCATCATGAACCTCCAATCCTACATCATCGCCAACCTGGAGGATCATTGTTGAGGCCGGAAAACAGAGAATGTCATTTATATATGATAAGCAATGTGGTAAAATAGTGGTATATTATGGAAGAAAGATTGAGTCTACATATTTGTAGGTATAATTTTAGGACAGGGAGAAAATAGCAAAGGAATGTGAGTGATTATTTAAGAAGGTTTGGATATGGCTGGAGGGATTGGTGAAGAAAATGTATGAGAGAATGATGGATAAAAGTGTTCAGCCGGAAATAAGCGACATTGAACGGCACATCGGATTGAACGGCTGTAAGTTCTTACAGTTCTTAGAAGACGCATTGATGAAACGGTATGATATACAACGTGAAATACGTTTTCCATTTGGCAATAATTACGGTTGGGGGTTCAAATATTCCCATAAATCAAAACATCTCTGTTATACTTTTTTTGAGAAAGATGCAATCACAATTACCTTACAAATAGGCGATAAAGAAGTGCAGTTGCTCAATCAGGTACTATCTACGCTTTCATCAAAAACGCAGTCCCTTTGGGAGAGCCGCTATCCTTGCGGTCACAATGGCGGCTGGGTGCATGTCAGGATACTCTCGGAAGATGATTTAGATGATGCGGTAAAGCTGATTGAAATAAGAAAGAAACCTCGTATTGTACAAGAAAAATAAAAATATAGATAATATAGGCAATATTTAATCAAAGTGATACCTGACAGCTATGAGTTGGACTCTGGCTCCTATCGTATTATCGCTTAGGCGGTAAAGATTACCTGTAAACAGGATCATATTTAACCTATCAAATAGAGAAGAGCGATTGATTGATTTGGTTTTATATTATAAAAGCTAGTAGGAAGGATGGAATAAGAACTTTGAAACAATATTTTGTTATAGGCAGTTATACGGAACCAATTTTATTTGGAACAGGTGAGGTATTTCAAGGAAAAGGAAAAGGAATATCATTCTGTACGTTTGAAAACGGCAAAATAGAAATAAAAAAAGAAATTTCAGTCAAAAATCCTTCTTACCTATGTGTGGATGAGATAAAAAAAAAGATTTATGCAGTTAATGAGATGAAAGAATATTTAGGAGAGACCGGCGGCGGTATGACCCAGCTCACTTATGATGAGGAAGGCAATATGAGCATAGAAGGAAGCTGGAATACTTTTGGGGAAGATCCGTGTCATATTGCAATTGGGCCAAATGGACAATTTATTGCTATAGCTAATTATTCCAGTGGCTCTGTGACTGTTTATCCAATGGAT
>DEYX01000355.1 GCA_002365025.1 Hungatella sp. UBA3147
GTCTCCATTGATTTTGAAGCGCTGAAAAAGATCAATACCGATGCAGCCGCATGGCTGTACTGCCCGGACACCATAATTGACTATCCCGTTATGCGTGCCCACGATTATGACTGGTATCTTCATCATCTTCCGGACGGGACCTATAATGCCAATGGCACTTTATTTCTCGATTACAACTGCCCGGGGGATTTTAGCGGAAGACTGAACATTATTTACGGCCACCATATGAAATCCGGCGGGATGTTTGGAACACTGACAGAGTACAAGGCGCAGGATTATTATGAACAGCACCCTTATCTGTACCTTTACACAGAGCAGGGAAACTATCGGATTGATTTGAAGTATGGCTGTGTTATCAGTGCGGGGGAATGGCGTAGCCGGGCGTTTATGTATGAGGTAAATCGAAAGGCTTTGTTATCATATGCCTCGTCAAAAACAACGTTTGAGAGCAGTGCTGAATATACGGATCGTGACAAGTTTCTTGTGCTTTCCACCTGCAGCTATGAATTCGACGATGCCCGGTATGTTGTAATTGGTATTTTGCGACCGGAATACGAAGACTGATGAGATAGAGGAAAGGAGTAAATAATGGTACTGACGAAAGAATCGATTCAAGCGGTTAAGTTGACCAAAAGATTCAGGAGATGCTATGATGCCCAGGAAGTTGATAGCCTCCTGGATGAGATTGGGGAGGCAGCGGAAGAGCAGTGCCGGGAACTGGAACATCTGCGCAGCGTGCGCATGGAATACAACCAAGTGAAGAATCAGATTTCAGAAGCTCTGCTGGCTGCACAACAGACGGCAAAGGAAATGCTTGAGCAGACCCGGAATAAATGTAACGAAGAGCTGGCGGCAATGCAGCAGAGAAGAATTACACTGCAGCAGGAGATATCCGGACTTGAGAAGTATAAGGTTTTAGAACTTGAGAAGATTCGGAAAGATCTTGAGAGTCTGTTTGGCGATCCTGAATCAGATGAGGCGGCGCAAGAGGCAGCTGCATCAAAATAAGGAGGAATATCAAATGAAAAAATATGCAGCATTTCTCATCTCTGCGGTGTTGTGTTTCAGCTTGATTACCGGGAAGTTCGTTCAGGTATATGCACAGCAGGAGGAAGTAAAGCTGGAAGAATCGGAACAAGTGGATAACACGGAGCAGGACAGGGAAACTGTAAAAAATCCTGAGGAAAATTCCGCAGGCAGCAATGAGCAGGAAACGGCTGAGCCAGATACGGAGCAAAGCGAAGCCGATACATCAGGGAACTCTTCGGAATCGGAAATACCCGATGGATCAGAAGTTCCCGAATCAGGTCATGATCAGACAGAAGAGGAAGAGCAGCAGACAGGTTCCGATGGAGACGAGGAAGGTGAAATTCCTGGGGAAAATGGAAACCAGGAGGAAAGTGAAATTCCTGAGGAAAATGGAAACCAGGATGAAAGTGAAATTCCTGAGGAGAATGGGAACCAGGAGGAAAGTGAAATTCCTGAGGAAAGTGAGAACCAGGATGAAAGTAAGATTCCGGATGAAACAAAGGTCCCGGAAGAAAACGAAGGCAATCCGGATGTTGCGGCAGCCATGGAGGCAGCATATACCGGCTTTTATGATCATATCAGTGATATTGCCGAGCTGCTTGATATGTCAGACAACTATACGCTCATAGAGGGTGATGATAATTTTTACGAAGCACTTGCCGTCTATGCCATAAAACATGATCAGACCGGGAATTATCCGTATGATGTGAAAATAACAAACGAGGCTGATTTTGACGAACTTCAATCCATCTATTGGAGCCTGAATTTGGTAAACGGAGCTAAAAACGAAAAAGAATCGGTTATCCGTGTAACGCGGCTGTCCGGTGTGGATGTATATGCCTTATCCGGTTCCGATAAAAAAGTTTTTCAGTCACTCACTACGAACAGAAACAGAGAAAAAATTTGTACATTGCTTTCAGACTGACAGAAGAAAATCCGATAAACACAGATACGAAAGAGGAGAAGGATTGTATGGTAAAAAATGAAGAAATACAGGACATCTGCAGCGCAATGGCTGTAACGGACCGCATCAGCACAATGCTGATTTGCTTTCATGGAAAAGAAGGGGAAGATTTTTATGGCGAAATTCTAAACTGTTACATAGAAAAGCCTGTATGCTTTTTTGGTATCGGTGATCTGATTCTTAAATTAGATGAAATATGCGACTGGATCGGTACCCCTCAGCCAACTACGGAGCCAAGATTTCTTAATAAAAAAATGGCTAATCAGTATGAGCTCAGGACCAGAAGAAATAACAGAATACCGGAAAAGGCCAGCATTCAGCTGCAGAACAGTATGGTTCTGTATTCACAGGCCAGTCGTGCAAAGAACACGCTCTTAATCAAAATAGAGTTTCGCCAGAATGCCACCATGCAGGGAAGAGTGATCGGAAAGTTAACATCAAAAAAGTATATAAGCTTCCGAAGCGCTTTGGAACTGATGCGTATGATAAAAGAAATTGCCATAAAGACAGAGAGCACTTATAGATAGGCAGTTAATCAGTATTTTAATAGCATACTGCCTGCATGTTAAAATCCCCTGCATCTGCGGTCAATCCAGATGCAGGGGATTCTGTCTAATACCCTTTCACTTTAACCTCAAACATGATTCTATCGCGGTCATCTGTTTTCCCTCCTATTCCGGGATTTCCCAGGACTTCTTTATCCTGCTTCTTGGCTGTTATGCGGTACAGACAGCATCAAGGTATCGGTAAAAATATATATGGAAAATGATGTGAAATGTGTTACAATGGCAGAAGCGGAAAAAAGGAAACTTACGCAGAGAACGTTTCACCTAGGAGAGGAAAACATGAAAGAAAAAAAGTCAATGATTAATGTTATGATCGATGGGATCTCAGGAATCTTCCTGCCTATTATCAATCTGTTAAGTGCGGCAGGAATATTAAAAGGCATATTGACCATTCTCACCGCATCTAATATTGTGTCAGGAACAAGTGAGACTTATCTGGTGTTAAATGCCATGGCAGACAGCCTGTTTTATTTTCTGCCGATGGTACTGGCATTTACCGCGGCAAAAAAATTTGGATGCGACCCATTTACTGCGGTGGTCATCGGGGGAGTGCTTTTGTATCCTACCCTAACTAAAGTATTTGAGGCTGGCACTAACATATTTTTTGCCGGAATTCCCATGAAGGCCGTTATATATCATTCCGGTGTAATCCCCATTATCCTGGCGGTTGGACTTCTTGTATATGTGGAACGGGTGGTAAATAAAATACTGCCGGATCTGATAAAAGGTTTTTTTGCTCCCTTGATCTGCATTGTGGTTGTTGGACTGGTTACGCTGATTGTATTCGGACCAATAGGGAATGTAATCGGAGACGGCCTGGCTGCGGCTTATGAATTTGTATATCAGATCAGCCCAATGATTGCAGGTGCAATATTAGGAGCGGTGATCCAGCCGATGGTCATATTTGGTTTTCACTGGAGTTTTGTACTGGTCGCGATGAATAATATTTCTGTAAAAGGCTCTGATACCATACTGGCTTTGATCGGGCCGGCAGTATTTGCCCAGGCTGGTGCGGCACTTGCAGTGGGTTTGAGAAGTAAGGATAAAAAGTTCCGGTCCCTCTGCTTATCTGCCGTAGTGTCTGCATGTTTCGGAGTTACAGAACCGGCTATGTTCGGCGTAAACCTGCCGTTAAAAAAGCCTATGATTGCAGTATGCATCGGCGGTGGGGTGGGAGGAGCCATAGCGGGATTTTCGGGAGCTCAGGCAATGACTTTTGCTTTCCCAAGTATGATTACATTACCTGTTTTTCTTGGAAGGGGATTTGGGCTTTTTGTTGTGAGCTGTTTTGCCGGGTTTTTAACGTCATTTTTGCTGACGTTATTCCAGCCGGGGGCAGTTTATGACGGAATCGCTTCAGAAGCCGCATGTTAGAGGGGAAGTGATCTGACGTTTCATATCCATATTTATATGAATTCATAAAAAAATCACAATTCATCTGATGAAATTTAAGGTTTGTTTCAGCTTCACATGGTAAAAAAGAAGCAGATAAAAAAATCGATTTAACCTGGAGTGAGGAGGAATTTATATGTATATGTTAAAAAGGTCTGCAGCATTTATCACGGCAGCTATTTTGTCTGTGATTCCAATTACGGCGTTGGCGGCAACGGGAACCCAGATCAGCAGTGTTTCACTTTACATATCATCAGAGATTGAGGCCGGAGAAAGCGGCAGTGATGTATCGGTTACATCCAGTTCCAGCAAATTCAGTATCGACGATGTTGAGGTTACAAATAAACCGGATGAAGAATGGAAGGATGGAAATAAGCCCAAATTAAAGGTTACTTTAGAAGCAGAAGACGATTATTACTTTGTCTCCGGTTTTTCCAAAAGCAGTGTAAGTCTTAGCGGTTCTGACGGTACGGTCAGTTCTGTCAGCCGGAGCAGCAGTGAGCTGATTGTATATATAACGCTTGATGCTTTGGAGGATGATGAAAGTGATCATGAGCTGGCAGTGAGCAACCTGGAGTGGGATGAAGAAAACGGCACAGGCTACTGGGATGAAAGCGAGGATGCCAATAAATATGAGGTACGCCTTTACAGGGGAAGCAATGCAGTGACTTCCGTGCTTACAACCACCTATACCAGCTATGATTTTTCTGGCTATATGACGAATAGCGGGAATTACTCCTTTAAAGTACGGGGAGTATACAACTCATCCAATAAAGGCAGTTGGGAAGAATCTGACAGCTGGTATGTATCAGCTGATGTGGCAGAGGAGATCAGTTCTAAAAGCTCAAGCGGTGTTTCAGGGCCGGGAAGCAGCACAGGAACCGGCGCATGGCTGAAGGACAGCACAGGCTGGTGGTATTGTAATGCGGACAAAAGCTATACCATAAGCAACTGGCAGTATATTGATGATTGCTGGTATTATTTTAATAAGTCCGGATATATGGTTACAGGCTGGATCCATTGGAACTCCATATGGTATTATTGCGGAGAAAGCGGAGCCATGCTTATAAACACTACAACGCCTGACGGGTATGAGGTAGGAAGCGACGGGGCGTGGATCCAATCATAAAACAGATAAAATACTGCAAAGATAAAGAAGGACAGGAGTGTTACATTCCTGTCCTTTTGAATGTTATTTCCTAACGCTGCGTGTGTCAGTGAATTCTCACCATCTCGTTGATCCATACTGCCGCCAGATTTACTGCTCCCCGAAAACCGGCAAGGGGAGGCTCATAGGCATGGCGCCAGATGTGGTCAGGTACTGCGATTTGCAGGCTCTGGTCTCTTTTCGCCATGTGCAGCAGTTCACCGCTGCCCATAAGAAAGCCCTTTGAATCGCTTGCAGCCCTTTCTTTGGCGGAGTCATCCAGATAGGCCATATCTCCACCTGCCATTTCAGAACAATCACAATAACATTCGGTTCGTGAAAATCCAAAACATTCTCTCCCGTATTCCGCAATTCCAGGCACTACATCCGCATGTCCGGCAAGAACCAGCTTATTATCTTCTCTGTGGACACGGAGGAAGCGGGCCAGTACCGTCTGCATTGGCGCTATTTGCTCCAGTGCATTTTCTTTTTCCCGGCGGATAAACGATTTGTCCGCCTGCCTGCCACATATGGCTGCCGCATCTCCCAGCCAGTCAAGGGATCCCTGGATTCCATAGGGGCGTGCCGTTAGATAAGGCGTGCCAAAGCGTTCCTGAAGATATTTCGCGGCGGCTTCGCCCTCTCGGCGAATCACAAAGTTCAAATGAGCCGCACCCAATGTTTCAAGCTGAGAGATGCTTGTTCCGGAAGTCATGGTACACAGATGCTCCATTCCCAAGGCACCTGATGCCATCCGGGCGATCTCAGCAGCATCAGCATGATAACGAAACATATCCGCACAGGAGCCGATGATGTTAAAGGAGGGCAGTCCCGTTTGATGCACTTCCTTAGGTAGGGTTTTACAGAGCTCCAAAAGGGTAAATTCCACCCCCTTGTGTCCGCAGACATCAAATCCACCTGCAGTCAGCGGGATCAGGCGTGTATCGGGAAATTGGGGCGACAGCTCCTGAGCCAGGGCTTTTAAGTCTATTCCAATTACCTCCGGCACGGAGGAGGGCAGCAGGAAGATTGTTTTTATGCCCTGGTTTTCTGATACCCATTCCACCGCACGTGTCAGCCGGCTGGTATCCCCCATGGCGATATCGGTTTCTCCGATATGGGTGGAATAGAGCTTTCCGCCATAGGAACCCATCCGGTGAAGGAAGGTCCTTCCATAGGCCATATGTCCCATGCAGCCAAATTCTATCACGGCCGACTGGGCGATGCCGGATAAACACCAAAGTGAGCCCATCCGCCCTGACAGTGGCGGTGCTGTTTTATACAGTCCCATTGGTCCGTTCCTCCTTTCCTATTCTAAGCGCCCTGGTCATGCGATTCAACAGGCCGATGGTCCTTTCATACCCAATGTGACCGTATAAGTCCAGTACAGACACACTGGGCGGATTGTTCCGGCTCCTGCCGCCCCAATCCCCCATCACCAGATCCGGTCGCAATTCCTCAATGATCTGCATGTCGGCCTGCTCATTAAGCATCAGGCAGATGATAGGGTTTATATCCTGCCCGGTCAGCATCTCTTTCCAGCGATTGTCTGAGGGATAAAACTCCGCCATGTGAATCATGATGGGAGACATTCCCAGGTCTGATAAATAAGCCGACAAGGGCAGCGGCTGGACCGTGCCTAAGTTTGCGCTGACATACTGCAGGGTTTTCAACTGGTCGGCTGCCGCTTTCTGTGCTCTTTTCCCTTCTTTTTTCTGTTCTGCAAACTCATGTGCCATCTCTAAGTCCAAATACTGCCCGATCTGTGAATAAGTGCTTTCTATCTCCCGGACATTGTAAACATCGTGGAGGCTGACAAAGGGGATGTCATGCTCCTTAGCCATCCATTGGGCGAGAGGATCCATAAATGGGGAAAGGACGAGATTCAGTCTTGCGTCTCCGGAGGATATAAAGTCATCCAGTGAGGAATCCGGTGCCAAAAAGCGCAGGGGCACGCCCTGCTGTTTTAGAAATGCAATCAGATGAGGCATGGGAACATGCCCCTCTAAGGCGCTGCGGCCAAGGACATTAACGGTCGTTCCCTTACTGACGGCTTTTTCAATGGTCTTTCCCATTGCCAGAAGGGTTTTCCAATATCCTGGCTCATAGCCGCCGCATTTAAAATTCCCAAAGGGAAGGTGGATGAGCACTGCTTTTACCTCTTGCTGCATCTCAAGACAGATACTTTCCAGGTCAAGGCCGATAAGCTCCGGTACACAGGTAGAAAGAAGCAATATAAGCCTTGCACCGGCTTGATTCATTTCCCGGATGGCCTCCATCAGCCCTTTTCGGAATCCAAATACCACCTCTTTGCTGTCCAGGACGTAATTCCAATGCAAAGCCTCCTCCCCATAAGGGGATGAAAGGGGGACGTTACGGCTGTAGTATCCGCATTCGGCAGTGCCGATCAGGAGTGTAGACACACCTCTTATGTTAGCGGCAAGTGCCAGTGCCGTGTGCATAGGGCAGTGGACGCCGGGATAGGCAGCAGGTGTCAGCTGGCGGACGGCAGTCATGCTCCTGACAGCAGACAGGCATTTTAAATGTTTGATATCGTTCATGACAGCTCTCCTTCCAGAAGCAGCCGGGCAAGGTCCTGATACCTCTTTGCCATATGGCTGTCAGGAAATGCCTCCACCACAGTTTTTCCCTGTTCTTCCGAACGCTGCACATGGTGATCCCGGGGGATATGAAAAAGGACGGAAGCGTCTATTTCATCGGCGGTTTTTTGCACAAGCTCTTCTTCGCCGTCAAAGTTTTTGGCGTTGAAGATCAAACCCCGCAGGCCGGCATAACCTCTGGGCGCAAAGCTCTTGACCGCTTGCGCGATGTTGGCGGCAGCGTAAAGACTCATCATTTCCCCGGAAGTGACAATACAAACTTCGTCTGCGTAGCCGCCCCGGATGGGCATGGCAAATCCTCCGCAAACCACGTCGCCTAATACGTCATACAGCACCACATCAGGAGAAAACACAGAATAAGCATCTAACTCTTCCAGCGTTTCAAACGCAGTAATGATGCCCCGGCCGGCACAGCCCACGCCTGGAACCGGCCCGCCGGATTCTACACATAAAACACCGGTTTCACTTTTGAACACGATATCGTCCAGTTCTACATCCCCTTTATCCCGCAAAGTGTCCAGTACAGTGGGGATGTTTTTTCCGCCCGTTAAGTTACGGGTGGAATCTGCTTTGGGGTCGCAGCCAATTTGCAGTACGGTGAGCCCCAGTTTTGCCATGGCAGCAGATAAGTTGGAAACCGTAGTTGACTTTCCAATGCCGCCTTTTCCATAAATAGCAATTCGTTTCATAGTATTAAACTCCCTTAGTCAATCAAATGGTATGAGATGCAGGCAGGTCTGCCGGTTCGGGGGTCAGCGGCTATTTCTGCATCGATATGAAAGGTTTCCCGCAAAACCCCGGGCGTCATGATCTCATCCGGCGTACCCTGCGCTACAATGCTTCCACCCCGGATGGCCACGAGAAAATCTGAAAAGCGGGAGGCTAGATTTAAGTCATGGAGCACCATAGCAATGGTACAATTCCGTTCCCTGTTAAGCTTTTCTAACAGTTCCAGAACTTCAAGCTGATAGGCCATGTCTAAGTAGGTGGTGGGTTCGTCAAGTAAAATCAAGTCGGTCTCCTGAGCAAGAGCCATGGCAATCCACACTCTTTGCCGCTGCCCGCCGGAGAGGGCATCAACCGCAGCTGTTTCTAAACCGGCGAGCCGGGTCACTTCCATCGCCCATGTGATCTTGTCCTCATCCTCTTTCTTTTCTTTACCCAAACCATGACGGCGGGGGAAACGACCATAGGATACAAGCTCCCTCACGGTCAGCCCTGCTGGCGCAGTGGGCGTTTGGGGCAATATGGACATCCGCTTTGCCACCTCTCTTGTGGGAAGGGCCTGGATATCACTGCCGTTAAGAAGCACACAGCCTTTTTGCGGCTTAAGGATACGGCCGGCTGCCTTTAATATGGTGGATTTTCCACAGCCATTGGGCCCTATGAGGGAAGTGACTTTTCCATGGGGAATCATCAGATCCAGACAGTCCACCACCCGATGCCCGTCATAGGCCAGCCTCAATTTTTTTGTTGCTATTGCGTTCATTTTATCGCCTCATTTCTTTTTCCCGCCGGGAAAGCAGGTATATAAAGTACGGTGCACCGATAATGGATACCACCACTCCAGTGGGCAGTGATGACGGCTGGATGACAACCCGGGCAATGGTATCAGCCGCCGATACCAGCAGCGCTCCCAGCAGAGCGCATATGGGCAGGGCAATTCCATGCCCCGGCCCTACGATACGGCGGGTGATGTGGGGGGCCATAAGCCCCACAAAGCTGATGCTGCCGCTTACTGAGACACAGGCGCCGGCTAAGGCTGCCGCCATGAGCAGAAGTTTCTTCCGTTCCTTATTCACAGAAATGCCAAGGCCGGCTGCGGTTTCATCCCCAAGACTTATGACATCTAAGATCTCTGCTTTGTATAAGGAGGCAGGAATCAGGATACACAGCCAGGGCAGAAGGGCGAGTACAAATGTCCAGTTGGCTCCCCAGATGCTTCCTGTCTGCCATGAGGAAACAAAGGCGTATTGGGTGTCATCAAGTCTAACCACCAGCAGGGTGGTCAGGGCGGATAACCCTGCCTGGATCGCGATTCCGGTCATCACCATGGATACAGGCGACGTACCTGCTCCTTTTTTACAGGAAAGGAAATAGACAAGAACTGCCGCAGCGCCTGCCCCAAAAAGCGCCAGAACAGGAAGTGTGAAAATGGCAAGGGGTGACCGGGGGCCAACGAAAAGTACATAAAGCACCACCATAAGCCCTGCGCCTGAATGGATGCCTAACAGCCCAGGATCTGCCAGGGGATTTTTTGTGACCCCCTGCAAAAGACAGCCGGATACCGCCAGTCCGGCCCCAACCAGCATGGAAAGGATTATGCGGGGAAGGCGGAAGGAGAACAGGATCAGATTCTCTTTTTCCCTGCCGCCGCCCATCATGGCGTGGATGATGTCTGAGGGGGAAAGCTTGCTGTAGCCGGTATTCAGGCTGATAAGACCGGACAGGATAAGAAGAGCAAAACATGTGCCTATCACCAGCATATTTCGCATTGCGGTCTTTCGTTTGAAAAGGTTTATTTCATTCTGCGTCATTTAAGCAACCCTCCTTGTTTTCTGCGAAAGATATAGAAAGAAGGGAACGCCGATGAGGGATGTGATCACGCCCAAAGGAACTTCAAATGGCGGGTTTACCGTCCTTGCGCCTAAATCTGCCAGAACCAGAAGAAGGGCTCCCAAAACAGCCGCAGAGGGGATTATTTTTTTATAGTCCACGCCCACGAGAAACCGGGCTCCATGGGGGATGATGAGCCCCACAAAGGAAACTGATCCTACCACAGATACTGATATACCTGCCAATGCAAGTACTACAAGTGTGCAGAGACAATGGATAAGGGCCGTGTTAAGCCCAAGCCCTGTGGCAACATCCTCGCCCATATTCAGTATGGATACATAGGGGGAAAGCAAAAATGCACACAACAGGGCAGCTGAAACTACAGGCGCAAGAATATAAAACTGCTGCCACGTTACGTTTGCCACGCCCCCTACGGTCCAAAACAGCACGTCCCTTCCTGCTTCAAAGCCCAGGGCGATTCCCTGGCTAAACGCCGATAAAAGTGCACTGATTGCAGCTCCGGCCAGCACCAGGTCCATAGGACTCCTTCCGCCTTTGTGGGAAGCGGCAATGCCGTTAATCATAAGGGCGCCAAGGGCCGCACCCAGAAAGGAGAAGACAATCAACATGCCATAGCTTACCTCCGGCATAAATGCAAAGCACAATGCAATGGCAAAACCTGCGCCTGCATTGATCCCCATAAGCCCTGAATCGGCCATGGGATTGCGTGTGGTTCCCTGCATAATTGCACCAGCTACGGCAAGAGCCGCGCCGATCAGCCCGCTGATGAGCACTCTGGGCAGCCGTAAGTCTATGACCATAAGGTGTTGGGGGTTCTTGCTGTCAAAATGTGTGAAAGCGTTAACAACGGTATCCATAGAAATATTTGCAGTGCCTTGCGTAATGGAAATACACAAAAGAAGCATTAATAAAATCATTCCGGCGGTAATGAGAGGGCGCAGCGGGATAACACGCCTATGGTTTCCGCTTTTCATAGGTTTGCATTTATGGATCATCATTTGATTGCCCGCACCAGTTTTTTGGCAGTTAACTCCATGGCTAAGGGCCCAAAGGTGTTAAGGGAGTCATCAAAATAAAGGACATTGCCATTTTTTACAGCGCTCATATTCAGCCAGACTGTTGAAGCTTCCTGGGATTTGACAAATCCTTTGGCGGTATCAATATAGTCCATGAAGATGATGTAATCCGGGTCCATATCCGCCACCGCTTCCAGGGAGAAGGTTTCATAACCAAAGGTATATCCCTTGGGAGGAGTGATGCCGAAAGCATCGTAATAGCTGCGGCTGCCCCGGGCAACAAATGCCTTACCTCCGCTGGTGCGGAAAATAGCAACGGTTTTATCCTGCTGACTCAACACTTCATGGGCTGATGCTATGGCTTCCTCGGTTTCCTTGATGATTTTCCCGGCTGCATCTTCCTTACCCACAAGTTCTCCGCAGGCAAGGGTCTGGTTCTGCCATGTGTCACTATAATCCAGCAGTACTACAGGGGCGATCTGATTTAACTGGTCATATATTTCGTCCAGACCTGTGTGCCCGGCAAAGGTTACGATCATATCTGGTTTCGCTTCCAGGACCGCTTCCAGATTGATTTCCCGTGCACTTCCAAGATCCATGATTTCTTCCGTACCGGCATAAGGAATCAGTGTTTCATAGGTTTCCAAAGCTTGCTGAGCCGTTCCTGCTGAAGCCCCTGCCGAGGCGGCAACCGGAGTGCCGAGTGCAAAAAAATATTCCAGATAGTTGGAATGGAGAATGGCAATGCGCTTAGGCTGGCTGGCCAGGGTTATCGTATGGCCGCCGGCATCTGTTATGGTACGCGGCCACGAAGAATCTTTGGAAGAGACCGGTACCCATGGTTTTCCGGATTCTTGTGTACCAGTACTTTCTGTTGGTAACGGGTCTGCTGGCTTCTGTTCCTTTGAACAAGCGGATAACAGTCCGGCAGACAAAAGCAGTGCAAATAAAATAGAGATTTGTTTTTTCAATGTAGCACCTCCTGAATTATTAGTTAGATAAAACTAACTCTCGGATAATATATCAAACCGCGGTGCTTATGTGAATGGCTTTATCCTCAATTTATATGGACATATCCTGAATTTTAGTTGACAACATGAAAAAACGCCCGTGGAAAATCATGGGCGTTTTCTCGTGCCGGCGGCTTATTCTTCCCTGAATTTGCTTGGAGGCACTCCAAAATGTCTCTTAAATATGCGGCTAAAATAAAGCGCATCCGGGTAGCCTGTTTGCTCCCCTATGGTCCCAATGGGAATAGAGGTTGTAACAAGCAGCTCCCGGGCGCGGTTTAGGCGGTACGTCCGTAAATAATCTGCCGGCCCCATGCCTGCATACTTTTGAAAAACATAAAACAAACGGTTTTCATTAACTTCGTTTTGCCTGGCCAGTGAATTTACGGTTAAACCATCCATGTAGTGGGTATGGATGTACTCCGATACCGATTCAAAAAGCTCCTGTGCGCCGTACTTTGTCTGGTTCCTGGCACACAAGAATGTTTCCTCCAGCACCCGGCGGAACAAGGTTTCCGTTTGAAAGACCGCAAGACCGCCGGGCCGGTTAGAGGTTGCGTACAAATGATGAAGCATATCGTACAGCTGGGGGCTTTGTCCGACGGCTATGCTGAAATGGGTATTCCTCAATTTCATATGAGGTGATTCGCTGTAAGTTTCATAAAGAACAGAAACGAATTCCCAGTCTTCTTCTCCAATGACACGCTTGCGCATGGCGGTGTTGGCCGAACCATGGATAACAACTCCTGGTTTGATAAAATATGGCGTATCGTTAAACTGGTATTCAGCGCAGCCGGAAAGCGGGAATATAAGCCCCGGATAAGAAGCGGTTCTTTGTATGCCCTTACTGCCGGCTGGTATTTTATAACGGTATACCCCTAGTACTTTAAAAAGTGTGGCTGCAAAATGCTCTACAATCGTATTTAGTTCCATTGCCATGGCTCCATATCACATTAGATAATAAAAGTATTGATAGTATCACATAGTAAGGTCTGTCAAAAACCTCACCGTATTATCATACCACAGGTCCTCTGCCAGGAAAAAGGAATTCGAGCTGTTGAGAAAAAGACTCAATCATTCTCCATATCATCATTGACAACCGATAGCCTCCCCGATATACTGAGATGGCATTGGTTAGTTAAGGCTAACTTAAAAGGAGGATGGAATGGTTAAGAAAAAGTTGATTCAAAAAACAGTGGTACCAATACTTACAGCCGCTTGTGTACTTTCCCAGTTCGGCATAGCCTGGGCAGGCATAACAGGCAGCTCCCAGACAGGCAGAAGCGGGGGCATATACACGCAGGGCGACTGGAAATATGAAAATGATGGCTGGAAACATTATGAGGCCTCAGGCAGTTTAAGCGCCGGGTGGATTAAAAAGGCGTCGGGCTGGTATTATCTTCACCCGGAAAACGGTGCTATGATGACAGGATGGTTTCAGGATGAAAAGGGAATAAGATACTATCTGAACACTTCCAATGATGGGACAGAGGGCCAGATGCGCTCCGGCTGGTACCAGGCTGGCGGCGGAACATGGTACTTTTTTAATACGGCCAATGATGGAACCCTTGGAGCCATGAAGACAGGGTGGCAGTGGATTGACGGTTATTGCTATTATTTTAATACCGCTGACGGAACAGATATGGGAAGGATGTATACAGGCCAGACTACCCCGGATGGATATTTTGTAAATGGCGATGGCCGATGGGCGGAGTCTGAGGGAATTGTTCATTACGAAGCCGGCAGAGGCCTGGCCTCAGTGCCTGCAGCAGAAAGCACAAAGAGAACAGCATCTTCCGAAAGAAGCGGTTCCTCTGGCGGAGGCAGTTCCTCGGGGAATGAGAATAACGGAGGCAACTCCTCAGGCAATGAGAATAACGGAGGCAGCCCCGGCGGGAATGAGGGCAATCCTGACGAAGAGAACAACAGCCAGGAAGGTAAGTACGTTTTTGTCCATGCAGAAAAGACAAAGCTGGTAGACTTAGGCTGGATCCAGTATGCAGTTATTGCTTTCCAGGAAGGAAGTATAGATGATTATACCATTGATGTGGATGGGACAGATATTACGGACGTATGCACAAACGTAGATGATGACGGAACTGTGGTCAAGTGGCAGACGACCCTATGGAAGCCGAATACCATCACTGTTACCAGGATTTCTGACGGCAAAGGGCAGGGCATAAAGGTTGGAAAGGGTTCTGCGGCAGAATTACCGGAGAGAGGCAGCCTTGATTCAGCCCCAAGTGCGATCCTGACCAACGGATCTGTATCTGTCTTTGACTATTGGCTGGATAATTACGATAAAGACGGCAATGTGCGTGTAAGGCCAGAGAAGACTACCTTTCATTTAAGCGGAAAGAATCAGGAGACTTCTTCTGAGGTACCTGTCGATTATTACCTGCCGGATACCATGATTGATAAAGACGGAAAGGGCAGGATCCAGCTTAAGCTGTCCTTAAAGTCTCTTGCACAGGAAAATTGGTTTGACCAGCTGAAAACCATTAAGGCTCTGGATTCTGAGAACTCTATTTTAAACAAGAACCTTGTTTTTACAACTGTTATCGAAACAGAATATGGAAAAACAGGAGTAATTACTATTCAGCTGCCTCAGACCAACCTTTTTGTCAGGGGGCGTTATCAGCTGAACCTGTCTTCCGGATACAGCAAGGCAACCATGAACGTGCCCCTTCATCTGGTGGATAACAGG
>DEYX01000089.1 GCA_002365025.1 Hungatella sp. UBA3147
GTCCGGTATCACCCGTAGGTCCAGTGTCTCCGATAGGTCCAGTAGGTCCGATATCTCCGGACGGTCCAATAGGCCCGGTCGCGCCTGGGCAACCTCTAGGACCAGTTGGTCCACGACAACATCGACAATTAAAACTATGATTATTATTAGACCCTATACAATTACACATATTAGTTTCCCCCTTATATTGTGTGGCTATATGACGAAACATCATAAAGAATTTTAACTCTTTATACATATAGAATATGCCTGGTTTTATAAGTCTGTTATTTAGATCGTTCGGTTTGTACATGCATCTTGTAAGATTAAATATGTTTAATCTTGAAGACAAAGCTGAATTGATATTTGAGGAAAAGCGATATTAAAGGGCAAAAAACGGGAGCGAATCCCAACTTGCTTAATCGAATTCATGATAATGAGTGATGGTTAACACTTTCAGTTACAGGAGCTGCGTTCTATATTTGCCGGCGTTAACCAATCAACCTCATCATAACAAAAAATAAGAATAGGGGGGAATTTCCATATTCTTATATAGTACGAAATTTGGAGGAGAAAGGTAGGATTAGGATAAAATAGAGAACCAGCTGGGTAGCTAAGACCAGCTGGGCATTAAGTAATATTTATAAAATTTGGATATGGAGAGCCTCAGTTTCATAAGGGATAACTGGTGTTTGAAAATTGTAATGAATCACGACCACGTATACTAATAAACCAGGATGAAGTGAATGGAGAGGAACTGGGTTGCCATCTTTTTTACGGATTGTAGTTAAATTGCTGATATTAAATTTTATTTGTTTATCTAGGGGGTTCCGGTATAGATAATATTATTAAAAATATCTACATTTGCGTTTCCATCTATAATAAAACTCAGTGGAGTATATCTTAAAGATTTTAAATTATTATAATATATGAATTATTTAATTGATATTTACAAAGAGAGTACAGATTGAGAAAATCATCATAAGAGCGCCGGAGATCACCACGGCAGAGACAGCTATAGCAGTTAAGGCCCCGCCTGTCACGACCTAATACATCAGGCTTATATATATACAAGATTATGCCCGGATAATCCGATCCGTGTAATGCTATCATTGGCTTTCAAGATCATTTCGATTTCATCAAAAGTCAATCTTCCTTTCTGAAAGGTGATAATCCCTACGTTATCCCAAGGTTAACTCCGGCGGCTACCAGATCTAATGTCTGATATCCAAATTAGATTTTTTCAATGTTCTTAAATTTCCTTTCCTCTTTATCAGGCATTAAAAAAGCCCCCTGAGGGACCAATTTACAAGTTTGATTAGTTTGATAAAAATAAAATATACTCCTCATCGGCATATTCAGTGATTTCTTGCACAAAAGAATTTCGGACCAGCTGGCCCGAAATCAAAAGCAAAATAATTATATTTAGGAAAGTGGTATAACTGAGAATAATCTATTACCTATTACCAAGTATACTATTTAACTACTTGGTCCATCTGCAAATCTCACAATCCGTATCGATGATGCACTATTTGCCCACTGGAAAGGATTTTCTATTGCAATTTCACTATCATAATTGTGGAGGGTTATAGTGAAAGGAACGGTATCAACTTGAATTAATGTTCCAGATGAAAAACTGCCAGCTGTTGAACTTGTGGCCCCTGACGCACCTTCTCCATTTTCAATTATACCAACTACTGCAGGAGTACTTCCATCAGCTAAATTGACACTCCATTCCACATGGTAAAGACCTGTGTGATTGATTGTAAAGGTTTTACCGGTTGAATCTATAACGATATTATTACCAACGCTATCAACAGATTCAATATCAAAAATGAAGTCTTCGCCACTTGCAATAATTTGTCCGTTTCCTAATGCTTCCATGTAACTCGATAGAAATGGTTCAGTTGGACCAGTAGGACCTATTGGGCCAGTAGGACCAGTAGCCCCTTGTGAACCAGTAGGACCAGTTGATCCTTGTGGACCAGTAGGACCAGTAGCCCCTTGTGGGCCAGTAGGACCAGTTGATCCTTGTGGACCAGTAGCCCCTTGTGGACCAATTGAACCAGTAGGACCTTGTGGACCAGTAGGACCCGTTGACCCTTGTGGGCCAGTAGGACCCGTTGGACCTTGTGGACCTGTTGGGCCTTTACAACAACATGGACGTGGCGTTGGAGGACTTGATGGGCAAGGGCACGAGCACGAGCAGCATGGCTTTTGTGTATAAATTCGGTATTCCTCTTCTTCAATATAGTCTCTACAATTCAAATCATGTTTTGACATCTCTAATCTCCTTGAAAAGATTTGGCATAAAAAAATCATACGCCTATTCTATTATACTCTTGACAAAGGTTGTCCGTGACAATATGTCCTTGGTTTTGATCAAAATATCAAACCTGCTTTTTTGCTTTCCTCTCTTTCTGCTGTTTTCGAACAGCTCCGCCACTTAATTAAATGGCAATTTTATTGATAAGAATAATAGAAACTATTGATATGCAACAGAAGCTATAATAATGTTAACGAAGTACTTTCTAGATAATTATGATGTAACCAAATTAAATGCAACAATAAGAAGTGAAAATGCATCATCATGCAAAGCTATAGAAAAAGCATGATATAAAAACAAATATGTCATATAGCTATTAACTATCAGTATTAAGAATTGATAAGAAAGTTATATGGAGCGATTCTAGTGGAAGGTGATTATTCGTTAGCTGAAGGTATATACGATAAAATTGCAATAGAAATCTAAATCAATATAGACGCGGTAAACGCACAAAAAATGATTAGGGCGTGATTATTGGAGACAACATAGATAAATCGCAGGTAATCTGAATGATATAATGTTACCTTTGGATATAATGTGAATAATTTATAATAGAGTTTAATAAGGAGGTGATTTTATGCGAGGTTATTTGTCTATAGGAATTTTTTTCATCGGAATAATTTTGGCTGCTTATATTGGATATTGGAGTTTGTTCATTAAGCCTATTATGGTTTGTGTATCGGAGTCAAATGCAGGAGTGTTGGCATCTGCAATGACGACGATGACAATAATAAAATGTGCTGTATCATGGTTGATTTTGGGTTTACAGAGGAGGCAATAACTATGGCAGATACAATGAAAGTCAGATCTGGTGATGCCGAAATAAAAAACGATGACTCTATTACTACTCTTGCTGAATCATAATATCGTAATGTAATACCCAATACAACAAGCGCAAGCTTTTGTCTGGTCTTTGGTTTTAGCAACAGTTAGTTACTTACTAACTTACAGACTTACACATTAGAGCTTCAACAATATAAAAATAGAATATAGAGGAGGCAGAAAATATTAAAGTAATTATTTCGCTGATGCTATGGCAGGGGAATGTCAAGAGGTTACGCCCTGGCTTATATAAAGACTGGTATTTATTCAATGAAGGAATGAATAACAAGTCTTTTTTTATCTCATTTAGTCAGTTTCAAACTTCAATTTCGAATAAGGCATGAGTGGTGAGTGAGGAACTACTTGTACCCGATAAAGCAGGGCATGATGTGAGTAAGGCGCTTAACGGATTGCGAAAATCCGATAGACTCTGTAATCATCATAGGGTTGGAAATTACAGGAATATAAAACCAGGGATAGAATATCCATATATATGCAATTGAGCCATTTTTTGCGCGTTGTTCAAAGAATAACCAGCATGTTATACTTATGAAAAACTAAGAGAGAAAAGGATCAAGTGATGAACAAAAGTATTATGAAGAAACTATTTCTGTCTGTTTCCGTTTTTATGGTGATCGTTCTGAGTTGTTATTTAGGAAGGGTGGCATTTGCTGAAAAACCGAACAGAATTTCCTCAGAGCCTACCCAAAACTCCACAACCGTTACGGTTGCAGACGCCACGGTACCTCTTTCCCCGAAAACTATTGCAGATAATCCTGAACCGGTTGCTATCCTTGCCGCTGAGGAATCAAATATACCGCCCGTAACAGAACCGCCTGCTTCGCCCACAGCGGAATCATCTGTTCTGCCCGCAGCAAAATACTCTAATTTGCAGGCAGGTAAATTAGTCGGATATTATGCAGCATGGGCGGCCTATTATAATTACTATCCAAACCAGCTCGATGCAAGGAAGCTGACCCATATTAATTATGCTTTTGCCAACATTGGTTCTGACTTAAAGCTAACCCTGGGATATCCTGACGTGGATGCCTCTAACATAAAGCTATTAAATTCCTTAAAACAAACCAATCCGGATTTAAAAACACTGATTTCCGTTGGAGGCTGGAACTGGTCCGGGAAGTTCTCGGATGCGGCCCTGACAGAGGAGACCAGAACTGCATTTGCAGACAGCTGCGTTGATTTCATTAAAAAATACGGATTTGACGGAGTTGACTTAGACTGGGAGTATCCGGTCAGCGGAGGTCTGGCGGCAAATTCCAGGCGCGGGGAAGATAAACATAATTTTACTCTGCTTCTTAAAAAGATTCGGGAAAAACTTGATGCAAAAGGTGCTGCTGACAATAAGCATTACTTACTAACCATTGCAGGAGGAGCGGATACTTCTTACATAAACAATGTGGAGCTTTCAAAGCTGGCTCAGTATCTGGATTATGCAAATATCATGACCTATGATCTGCATGGATACTGGGATACTAATACAGATCTCCTTGCTCCTTTATATGACAACGATGATTCTTCTCCCCAGTATAAGGCGAGTGTGGATAGAGCTGTTAATGCCTGGCTTGGTGCCTCTTTTCCGGCAGAAAAGCTGGTAATGGGTATTCCGTTTTACGGATATTTATATTCTTCTGTAAATAATTCAAACAATGGATTGTACCAGACCTTTGGCGGTTCCAATTCCATCGGATATCAGGATATTAAAGAAAACTATTTAAATAAATCAGGCTATACCAGTCATTTTCATACCCAGTCAAAGGTTCCATGGCTATTTAATGGTACGATCTTTATAAGCTATGAAGATCCAAAGTCCATAGGCTATAAAACTGATTATATCAAATCAAAGAAGTTAGGCGGCGCTATGGTTTGGGAGCTGAGTCAGGATCCGGAGGGAGAACTTCTAAATGTACTGCTTCATGGACTGAAACAATAAAAGAAGGCGTCTGCCCCATATCCCGGACAGGGAATATGGGGCAGACGCCTTTTTTGCTCCAGACGGTCCAAAAGGATTCTATTATTTTTTCAGGGTGCTGAGTCCTGCAACTTCATCTACGGGAAGAGAAAAAGCAATGGCATGTTCTCCGGTTTCCTTTAACACTGTTTCGCAGATGGATTTAAGAACCGCCTGTTTATCCGTGAAGGGAACCAGGATGAGGAGAATTTCCTTCTCACTCGAAAGAGTCAGACCAAAAAGCTTTTTTGAATCATCAGCAAGAGCTTCTCTGGCTTTGACCAGGGTTCCTCCCTTGCAACCGGCATTTCTGGCAGCTTCCATAATAGGAGCGGAAAGGTCGGTATTGATGACAGCAGCAATTAGTTCGTATCTGATCGTATCTGACATAGAGCGATCCTCCTTGTGATAATCTGTGGATGAGGGAATATCCCCGGCAGACGGGGCATTTCCTAATATATTGGAAGCTGCGGCGCTAATCCCTGACAGGGGGATGGTAAATACTATGCCATAGCCTGGTTTTTCAAGCTCTAATTTTTCATGCAGAGCAGATAATAAGCGCTTGGTAGCCGCTTCCTCCACAATTCCGATAACCAGATCTTTTTCCGGCTCATCAAACCCAAGACAATCCCTGATTGCAGAGCTTGCGGTCCCATGTCCTCTGGTAATGAGAAGCAGTTCCTGATGATGTTCTCTAAAAACGGAAGCTGCCTTTTCGCCCTTTCCTCTGGCAACAATAATCGTTATCCAGTTTATTTTACGATTGGAAGTCATCAGCCTCCTCCTTTCCTAAGTCAATAAATTCAAGTTCCATATTAAGAATCGGCGCATTCGCCGGAACGTTCGCTTTTTTCGTTTTGTAGTTATAAGAGACACCGATAAGCTGTATGATGATCAGGGGCGTCATAGCGACCATGGCTACGATACCAAAGGCATCGGTCACAATATTTCCTCCCAAAGCCTCACAGGCTCCCATAGCAAAGGGAAGGAGGAAGGTAGCCGTCATAGGACCGGAAGCCACACCGCCTGAATCAAAGGCAATGGATGTAAAAATCGGCGGGACCACAAAGGAGAGGCCAAGGGCCAGGGCGTAGCCGGGAAGCAGGAGTGCCAGTAAGGGCAGGCCTGTCATGACCCTTATAATTGATAATCCAAGGGAGATAGCCATGCCGATGGACAATCCGGTCATCATGGTTTTTTCCGAGATGGAGCCTCCTGTAATGTCCTCGACCTGCTTATTTAAAACCTGGACAGCCGGTTCGGCTTTTACGATAAAGTATCCAATAAGCATTCCAATGGGAACCATGACCCATTTATAAGGGAGTGAGGCAAGCTGCTGTCCCAGATAATTACCGGCAGGCATAAAGCCTACGTTGACACCGGTAAGGAAAAGCGTCAGTCCGATGTAGGAGTAGATGAGTCCTACCAGGATTTTGATTAACTGTCTTTTTCGAAGCTTCAGAAAGAAGATCTGGAATACGATAAAGAACAGCAAAACGGGGAAAAGAGCCAAGAAGACCTCCCAGGCATAATCAGGAAGTTCATGCTGAAAAGCCAGCCAAAGATCCTGGGAATTGTTTATGGAATTGATCGTCAAGGCTTCATAATCAGTGGCAGAGGATTTATAG
>DEYX01000099.1 GCA_002365025.1 Hungatella sp. UBA3147
TCATACTGGATGAACCTACTGCAGGCCTGGATCCAAGGGGAAGAGACGAGATCCTGGACCAGATTGCGCGGCTTCATAAGGAAAGGAATATGACCATCATTCTGGTTTCCCACAGCATGGAGGACATTGCCCGGTATGTGGACCGGATTCTGGTTATGAATCAAGGGGAAAAGGTGTTTGATGATACTCCGAAGGAAGTATTTAAGCATTACAAGGAGCTGGAAGCGATGGGCCTTGCGGCGCCTCAGATCACCTATGTGGTCCATTCGCTGCAGGATCACGGAGTTCCTGTTGATGATAACGTTACAACCGTAGAAGAGGCCAGAGACGAGATTTTACGGCTTCTTGAAAAATAGATCGGGAGATATTATGCTGAAAGATATTACTTTAGGGCAGTATTATCCGGTGGATTCAAAGCTTCATAGGCTGGATCCCCGGACAAAGCTGTTTGGGACTATGGTTTTTATTATATCCCTTTTTATTGCAAATGACATATGGGCGTATTTGATCGCCACTTTTTTTCTGATCACATCGATCCGTTTAAGCCAGGTTCCCTTTAAATTCATGGTACGCGGGTTAAAGGCGATTGTGTTTCTTCTGCTCATCAGCGTCAGCTTTAATTTATTCCTGACTCCGGGAGAACCCATCTTCCAGCTGGGATTTTTAAAATTGACAAGGGAAGGTGTGAAAACGGCGTCCTTCATGGGAGTACGGCTCATTTACCTGGTGGTTGGCTCTTCCATCATGACTCTCACCACCACACCGAACCAGTTAACCGATGGCCTGGAAAAGAGTCTTGGGTTTTTAAAGAAGGCGGGAGTTCCGGTCCATGAGGTATCCATGATGATGTCCATTGCTTTAAGATTCATTCCGATCCTTGTGGAAGAAACCGATAAGATCATGAAGGCTCAGATGGCCAGGGGTGCTGATTTTGAGACAGGGAATCTGATCCGGAAGGCAAAGAATATGATTCCACTTCTGGTACCCTTATTTATTTCCGCATTCCGACGTGCTACGGACCTGGCAATGGCTATGGAGGCCAGATGCTACCGGGGCGGAGAAGGAAGGACTAAAATGAAGCCTCTTCGGTATGGAAAACAGGACGGGATCGCCTATCTGGTGTATCTGGTATATCTGGCTGCTATCACTGGACTTCGAATCATGGGTTAAGGCCCCCATAAAATAGGAGGATGTATGAAACGGGTTAAAATGATTGTGGCCTATGACGGCACCAATTACTGCGGCTGGCAGATCCAGAATAACGGGATTACCATAGAGGAGGTTCTTAACAGGGAACTGACGAATCTTTTAAAGGAGCCTGTAACCGTAATCGGGGCCAGCAGAACCGATTCCGGGGTTCACTCGGAGGGAAATGTGGCGGTCTTTGATACGGAGAACCGGATGCCTGCTGATAAAGTATGCTTTGCCTTAAACCAGAGGCTGCCGGATGACATCCGGATCTTACAGTCTGAGGAGGTGGCATCGGATTATCATCCGAGAAAGCAGAACTGTGTTAAAACTTATGAATATAAAATCATGAACCGGAAAATTGAAGTACCAACCATGAGGCTTTACAGCTATTTCTGTTATTTTCCCCTGGATGTGGAGCGGATGCGGGAAGGTGGTGCCTATCTGGTGGGAGAACATGATTTTAAAAGCTTCTGTACGGCCCGTGGGCAGGCGGAAGAGACCGTACGTACCATTTATAGCCTGGACATTGAAAAGACCGGGGATCTCATTACAATCCGCATTAAGGGCAGCGGTTTCCTGTATAACATGGTGCGGATCATTGCAGGGACGTTAATGAAGGTCGGCATGGGTGTGTATCCGCCGGCTCATGTGGAAGAGATTCTAGATGCCAGGGACCGGAATGTGGCAGGGCCAAAGGCTGCGGCAAAGGGACTTTCCCTGATAAGCCTTGATTATGAAACAGAACTTAAAGATCAGATCCAGAGAGAGAATAAGGAATGGAGCTATACTCTTTCCCAGGATAAGATTGTTTCGGAAGGAAAAGCCTGGCTTCATATTCACCGGTGCAGGGAAGAGGATTTTGAAAGACTTTTGATCCGTGTGGTCCATCAGGCGGTTCAAAATGGTGCAAAAACCATTTTTGTTAGAGACGAGGAGATGGATGGAAGGATCATTTTGGGAAAGCCCTACGGATTTTATATTTTTCAGGCTGATCCTGAGAGCAAGGGATGGTACGTGACACAAAAATAGGCCGAAAAACCTTGATTTTATGGGAAAAGAGGTTGACACATCCGGCTGAATGTAATATAATGTATAACTGTGACGTTAGACGAAAATGTTCAGCCAAAGCCCCGGAGTGAGCATTTTGCAATATAGTTATGCTTAAAAAAACCATAATTTACAGGAGGTTGTCCAATGAAGACTTTTATGGCTAGTCCAGCAACAATTGAAAGAAAATGGTACGTAGTTGATGCTACAGGATATACATTAGGACGTTTGGCTTCAGAAGTAGCTAAAGTATTAAGAGGAAAGAATAAACCGATCTACACACCGCATATGGATTGCGGCGATTATGTGATCGTTGTAAATGCAGATAAGATTGCCGTAACCGGTAAGAAATTAGATCAGAAGATCTACTATAACCACTCTGAGTATGTTGGTGGTATGAGAGAAACTACTTTAAGAGAAATGATGGCTAAAAAGCCTGAAAAAGTTATTGAACTGGCTGTTAAGGGTATGCTTCCCAAGGGACCTTTAGGAAGAAGCATGATAACAAAACTTCACGCATATGCAGGTGCAGAGCATAGTCATGCAGCTCAGAAACCAGAAGTTTTAGAGTTCAAATTTTAATCAGAGGTGCTGAAAGGAGGAAGTTATCATGGCTAATGCAAAATTTTACGGAACAGGTAGAAGAAAAAAATCTATCGCTAGAGTATATTTAGTACCAGGTACAGGTAAGATCACTATCAATAAGAGAGATATCGACCAGTATTTAGGTCTTGAAACATTAAAGCTTGTTGTTCGTCAGCCGTTAGTTGCTACAGAGACAGTTGATAAGTTTGACATTATGGTTAACGTTCACGGCGGTGGATTCACCGGACAGGCCGGTGCAATCAGACACGGTATTTCAAGAGCTCTGCTTCAGGCAGATGTTGAGTATCGCCCGATTCTTAAGAAGGCAGGCTTCTTAACAAGAGATCCAAGAATGAAAGAAAGAAAGAAGTACGGCTTAAAGGCAGCTCGTCGTGCTCCACAGTTCTCCAAGAGATAAGCAGACAGAAAATCGAATTACAGCAGAACCCCGAAAAACATTATGTTATCGTTCAAAGGGACATATAGTGAACCGAGGTTCAAATACAAGGCGGACGGCGAAAGCAGTCCGCCTTATGCTGTTTTAAGCTATATTATCCTGTTGTGTTCCTTCAGTTTTTTCTTCAGGAGCTTGCTGGACATGGTCCATGATGCCAACATCACAATAGACGATGCGGACGGCCTGTTCTGCAGTTCGGGAGTTTTTGCCGCTCTTTTCTCCAACCTCAATCCTTGTGATAAAGAGCAGCAGGATTTCTGGAGTAAGCTCCTTGATCTCGGTGTACTGCCTGGCCTTGTCAATAAAAGAATTCACATTGGAAGCTGAATCCGCCAGCTTTTGCAGTCTGGCTTCCTTAGCAGGAATTTCCTCCCTCAGTACCTTCTGTTCATCGTTGTAATTAGCAGACAGTATACGGAACTGTTCGCTGGTCACCCGCCCGAGAACATTATCCTCATAAAGCCTTTTGAATAACGTGGTCATCCGTGTCCCGGCGTCTTGCCGATTCCAGTTCTCTCTGCAGATGATTCATTTCATTTTTCATTTGATGCCTCCTAAAATTATTCTTTAGGGAGCATAGCATAATCTGGCGTTCTCTGGAATAACGCTACTTTTCGGATCACTTACTGACTTTTTTATAAATCTGATATTCTCTGACACCATACATAATTCCCATTCTCCAATCCATTTTTCTCTGAAATAATTATAGCCTATCCATTTTTCCATTCTCTGACTTGTAACGCCAGCCGATAATATTTGGAAAAGCTACATCTAATAAACTATTCTGTGAAGAAGTAACGGCTTATTTGGCATTTCCAAAAACATCATACAGTAGAATAAACCATAAAAATAGCTCTAAGCAAAGACTGGAGCAGGATTCAAAAAGAATCCCACCCCAACTATTGACAAAGAGCCATAATAAGCAAGTTGGTATTTTGTTATCCAGGGTATAATATAAGCCAAATCAACCATTTTTGCCACAAGTCACTTTTGCAGAGCCAGAATATGATTTTCCACTGCTATTGTTTTTAACAGTAAGCGATGCACCCACATATGCATCCGATAATGTGCTTGAGCCTCCCTTGTTTGTACTCCAAGAGGTTTCAGTATAGCCAGACTTAACAGACCTGGAGTGACTAGCGCTTGTAACTGTGGCTTTACTTCCATTATAGGAGAATGATCCTTTTACTGTGATTGTAGCAGCAACAGCGGAACCATTTTTTATCTCAACTGTCGAACTTTGAGTCAGTGTTCCCGATGATCTTAATAGGCCGGACCCATTACGTTCAGTTGTTATTGTTTCCGTCGAAGTAAACTCATCGCCCAAATCATATACCGTAACCTCAACATGCTTGTACGGAGTGACCCATGTTTCGCTATGGGAGATGATATTTCCATTTGTATTGCCGGGTGTCTCGCTTGCAAAAGCCGCAGTTGATATGATGAAAGTTAAAATCATTACTAACAGAGTCGCCAATATGGCTTTGCTCGATAGCTTCGTGTCTTTGAAATTTTGCATAATTTAAATCTCCTTCAATATTTTGTACTGTGCTTAACGTGGACTGAAATTCCTTTGGTAGGTTTACTTTGCTCACCTGGTTGAATGATAAAGCTACTTGAGAATAAAGAAATCCTAATCTTCCCAAACAATACTGCCGTTGGCTATTCCGCTAAGAATTTCATCCCATTGTTCTGCCGAAAACATACCTTCATCTGCATGCCCCACACTGGTAATTTTTTTAACTGTCGTTGTCGTTACTGTAGAGGTAAATCCATCACCTAAATCGTAAATTGTAGTTGTAATGGACTCAAACGGTGTGAGCCACTTCTCATCATGAGAAATAATGCGATCAACGACAATATCACTCTTATAAATCGATATACCTATGCCAAAGAGAAAAATCGTCACCAACAAAATCTTAATTGGTGCATTCATGTTATTGAGACGTAGCATAAAAATTCCCTCCATGTTATACTAATGGTCTGTTATAGCAAGTTGGCTTTGTTATATTTTATATGATCTAAGTTGAATTAATATCCATACTCAACCATTTTTACCGCAGGTCACCATTGCGTTGCCAACGTAAGTTTTTCCGCTACTTTTGTTTTTAACAGTAAGCATTGCGTTCACCATCGCATTACCATACATAGTACTTGAGTCGCGCTTATTTGTACTCCAAGAATCCTCAGTATAGCCAGATTTAACAGACCTGGAGTGACTAGCGCTTGTAACTGTGGCTTTACTTCCATTATAGGAGAATGATCCTTTTACTGTGATTGTAGCAGCAACCGCGGAACCATTTTTTATCTCCACCGTTGAACTCTTAGTTTTTGTTCCAGATGACCTGAGGAGCCCGGACTCATATTCTTCAGTTATTGTTTCCGTAGATGTAAACCCATCACCCAAATCATATACCGTAACCTCAGTGTGCTTGTACGGAGTGACCCATGTTTCGCTATGGGAGATGATATTCCCATTTGTATTGTCGGGTGTCTCGCTTGCAAAAGCCGCAGTCGGCATGACGAAAGTTAAAATCATTACTAACAGAGTCGCCAATATAGCTTTGCTCGATAGCCTCGTGTCCTTGAAATTTTGCATAATTTTTATCTCCTTTCAATATTTTGTACTGTTCTTAACGTGGACAGAGAGACTGTTTATTTGTTTTTTAATCATAGACTTTTACCACCTTTCTTCTAAATTTGAGTTAATATCCATAATTGATATTTTTGATGCTACAATAATATATAAATATTATCAAGAGTGTTGCCGTATATAGCAAGCCGGTGTCGTGAATAGCAAATAATGGCTGTTATGAGAAAATAGGAACATACAAGATGGATTCTGTACATTCCTGTTTCCTTTTGCTACTTATATTCCATATTGAAATTTTTTGAAAGATAATATAGTATTAATTTACGACCAATTGGGCGTAAAGGGAAGGACGAACTGAAAATGGGAGAAAAAAAGCAAAGCGGTTAATTGGAAAAACCGAAGTTTTCTATCCTTAAAACACAACGGAAAAGTTTAAATTTAACCTAGCAGCAGGTAGCGGATATAGCCTCCATAGATATTCGCTTATATCAACGCTTTGAGTCCGGAGAACGATGTTTGAGTAGAGCGTCATTTCGTATCGGTGTGGCTGTAGTTGATACACTGGAATTGGACGTGCATATGCTGGTGTATACTCCATCTGGGAAGAGTACCTAAAAAACAAACAGCAATTTAAACCTATTCGTCGTTAAAAAATAAGGAATAGGATATGAGGGTATTCTAAAAAATTTATTATTGCTGCTTTGAATGGCTGGCTGTAATTACAATATTGGTATATGGCTTGACCCAAAAGAATATGATTTGGTTTGCCACGGCATTTAATCAGATATTTCTAGAACAACTGGTCTCTATATATGAGAAAAGAAAATCGATTAATCTATTTTTATAGGAGATTAGATAATATTTGTCGTAGATAGCGCTCTGGTGTCGTGAATAGCACGCTATATTTATTGATAGTTTATTCTGTAGGCATTAAAATTAACATGGCAGTGGTGTGATTACACCTACAGGGAGGTGTAAGTATGAAAGTTGTTATTTGTGAAGATGAGCAATATTGGACTGAAACATTAAAAACATCAATTGCGAAATGGGCTACTGCACGAAAAGTTCCTTTTCATTGTGATAGCTTTGTATTGCCTCAGGAATTGATCAATCATCTTACGAAAAATTTGGATACAGATGTTCTGTTTTTGGATATTTCGCTCGGAGAGCAAGTAGTAGACGGTATGACGTTGGCTAAGCACCTACGCGAGATGGGCAATACCATACCAATAATTTTTGTGACTGTTGATTCTCTACGGGCCGCTGATGGATATTTAGTAGAGGCAATGGGTTTCTTATCGAAACCTATTGAAGAAGGTAGACTGTCCTTATTTCTGGATAGGATTATTAAGCGTCAGAAGAATCAAAGAATTATTAAGATAGTGGCTGAAAACCGGCTAAATAATGTGTACCAAAAAGATATAGTATATGTAGAAATAATTGATCATACCGTTATTTATCATACGGTAAAATACAAGTTGACCCTCAGGGGAACACTTGGCGAAGTATTAGTATTATTAGGTGATGAATATTTTGTTCAAATTCATAGATCGTATGTTATCGCTCTGGATAAGATAGATAACATAAAGACGACATATCCCTATTCTGTCAGTATCCATGAGAATAATGGATTGGTTGACCTGCCGGTAAGCCGAAAGTATATAAATAAATTAATGGAAGCATTTTCAGATGATGTATTGGAGAAGATGATATGAATATTGGGTTATCTATTATTGAGCGGTTTGCTGAAATTTCGACCATTGCCTTACATATTTACTTTTTATATCGTACCCTGGATACAAAAGTAGGAAGGAAAAAACAAATAGTGGCAGGAATCGTTTTTGCATGTATAAGAATGGCCTACTATATTTTAGGTTTCCCTTATCGACCGTACTTCTCAGTAGTCGCTGGAATAATTTATGCCAGTTTTGTGTTTATAGGTAAATTCAAATCCTATGGGATTTGGACAATTATTCCGGTTGCATTAGATGGAATTGTTGAAACGGCAATCATAAGCCTTTACCTCTTGTTACCCAATACATTTTCTGAACAAGTGGATTCTTATGGTTTAGTTCGTATAATAATGATATTTGCATCCAGAATAATTTTGTTTATCGTTTATTATTTTATAACACTAAAGGTTGATAAAAGCCATACAATGAAATGGCGTGACTGCTTTCCATTGCTCATTGTTTCCACAGGGTGTTGGGTTCTTCTTGAACTCATTTTCCAACTTAGCAATGCGTTAGTAAGCACATCACCTTTATTGGCATCAGGGAGTATTATTTTGATCCTAGTGATGGCAAGCATTATTTCGTTATACAATTGGCTCACGGTAAACGGAAATGAATTAGCACAATCCAAACTGCAACTTCGTACGGCAGAAATGACGCAAGATCATATCAGCCAAATTCAAGATATATATTTAAAGCTATCTGCAGTCCGTCATGATCTCAATGGTCATTTTTCTGCCATATCAGGGTATCTTAATGCAAAGGACTATAAAGCATTGGAGCAATATATAGGAAATCTAACTGGATTTGATATTGGAACGCAGGAATATGCCAAACATCCTGTGTTAAACGCACTCATTAGCTCAAAGGAAAAAATAGCTCAAAATCTCAATATAAATTTTACTACTCACATTGAGATGCCTGATAATCTGCCAATCTCAGACGTTGAGCTGTGTATTTTGATAAGCAATATTTTGGATAATGCTTTTGAAGCCAACAAAAAGACGGTTGAATCACCTTTTATCGATTTGTGTACTCGTGTGGTAAATTCTTATTGGGTAATTGCTTGTCGCAACGCCACTTATAAGGAGGGGCGGTTTAGGGCTGCTGGATCTTTAAAATCAACGAAGGAAGAGGCTGGGGTTCATGGCATTGGAACAAAACAAATTCAAAGTATAGCTGAAAAAAGCGGTGGATTTGTAACTTATCGACACGAAAATCATGAGTTTACGACGCTTGTAATGATTAAGCTATCCAAATAAAGAAATTGGGTGTTCTAGCAAAAATATTTACATAAGAGGTGCTGGATGTGTTCGAAAAAATGATAAAGAAAAGTACAGATTACTTAATACGCATTCATGTTATAGATGAGGACGATAGAGATGTTTACGAGTATGGTTTTCACTCATTATACAATAACATTATTGACATTACTTCTATACTAATTATTTCCGTTTGGCTTAAGCAGGTGCCGCAAACCATACTGTACCATATCTCTTTTGTTGCTCTTAGGAATACTGCTGGGGGATTCCATGCGAAAACGCATTTTCGTTGCTTTATTATGTCAACATCAATATGGTTGCTTTCTTTATGGGGGATTTCGCATATTGCTGTTATGGAAGTTTGCATTGCTCTTGCAGGATTGTCAGTTTTTTTTGTATGGTTAAAGGCTCCCATAGAACATGTAAATAATCCTTTAAGTATGAAGAAACGTAAGCACATGAAAATATTTAGCCGCATTATAGTAATAATCTTTTTCGTAATAGTTATAGCAACATCTGTTTTGTTGGATGATAAGCATAATTGGATAGCCGCATCATTGGCATATGGCATGGCTACACAAATGTTGCTAATCTTGGCAACATTTGTCACAAAGGGATAAGTAAGATCTTGTTTATATATGGAGACATAGGAGTTTGTAGTTACATCTGGCATACTCCTGTGTCTTTTTTGTCTTTCTCATGCTATTTACGACACCCGCCTGCTATTCACGACAAACTATTGCAAAAAATCAAATTTAGCTGATAATATATGGTTATCACTTATCAGAAGCATATTCTAATAAAAATAATTTATGAGGTGAATACTATGAAACAGAAAATGGCTAAGGTTATCTCGTCAGCGGTTTTAACAATTGCTAAGAAGTCTTCCAACTCTGTTTGCGATTGGAGGCTATATCAACCCAAAGTACCACAGAAACTCCGTAACGAGAAATGAGTAACTTTTATGGCCGCCGAGTAAGCTGGGTAAAAGGCATGTCCTTTATAAAACAGTTATTCGGCGGTTTCATTTATAGGGAGATGGTTCCATTGTGGAAGCCATCTTTTTTTGCTTTTTTTCCTCTGAATTTCCTAACGAAAATCATAAGAAAAGGGATTGCAATCTACCGGCATTCATGTTATTATGTCCCTGAGGGGGAGACATTAAATGGAAATATGTCTGTGTATAAAAGACATTTTTCGTCTCACAAAGACATATAAAGCAATAAGAAAGGTGGAGGTTACAATGAAAGAAAGAATGATGTATGCAATTGTAAAAGAAGAGGCGGCGCGTGGGCTGGCGCTTAGAGAGGTCCCCATTCCCGAAATAGGGGAAAATGATGTGAAGATCAAGATTCACTACACATCAATCTGCGGTACGGATTTACATATCCATAACTGGGATAAGTGGTCTCAGGAAACGATAAAACCGCCGATGACCATCGGACACGAATTTGTAGGTGAAATCGTGGAAGTGGGCAGCCTTGTGAAGGAATATAAAATCGGCGATATCGTATCGGGAGAGGGCCACATCGTATGTGGACACTGCCGTAACTGTAAAGCAGGAAAACGCCATCTCTGTAAAAATACCGTCGGTGTAGGGGTAAACCGTGACGGTGCATTTGCACAGTATCTGGTGATTCCGCAGACCAATGTGATTATCTGTGAGCCGGGAATCCCTGAAGAATTATGTTCTTCTTTCGATCCTCTGGGCAATGCTGTACATACCGCTTTGTCCTTTGATATGGTGGGAGAGGATGTGCTGATCACAGGTGCCGGACCTATCGGCATCATGGCTGCAGCGATCTGCCGCCACGTGGGAGCCAAACATGTGGTGATCACCGATGTCAATGATTACCGGTTAAACCTGGCCCGGGAAATCTGCGGTGCCCATACTGTCAATGTAGCAAGAGAGAACTTAGATGATAAGATGCGGGAGCTTCATATCGAAGAAGGTTTTGATGTCGGACTTGAGATGTCCGGCAATGGCCAGGCGTTTACTTCCATGATTGACCATATGTACAACGGCGGCAAGATTGCAGTGCTGGGCCTTCAGGGAAGCGATACCGTAGTGCCATGGAATAAGATCGTGATTAACTGTCTGCAGTTAAAGGGAATTTATGGCAGAGAAATATTTGAAACCTGGTACAAGATGATGGCTATGCTAAACAGCGGCCTTGAAATTGAGAAGATCATTACCCATAAGTTTGATTTCCGGGAGTTCCAGAAGGGGTTTGATGTAATGAACAGCGGACAGTGCGGAAAGGTAGTTCTGGACTGGACGCAGATTTAATAGAGGATGGGACGAACGAATTAACATAGATAAGGTTATTCAGCCAGACATGGAAAATGAACGATAGGAGAGAAGTGATATTATGAAAAAAGCATTAAACTATTATAAAGAAGCGGTGGAACAGGCCAGAGAAGACGGAACTTATAAGGAGGAGCGCATTATTACAAGTCCTCAAAGGAGCAGAATCAATACTACGAAGACAGAAAATGTCATCAATATGTGTGCCAACAATTATCTTGGACTTTCTGACAACCAGGAGATTATAGAGGCGGCAAAATCCACCTATG
>DEYX01000074.1:0-2814 GCA_002365025.1 Hungatella sp. UBA3147
TTCTGAACCATCACATTTAAATATTCGCCCATATGGGTAAAAAACTGGTTCACAGAATCTTGAATGTTCTGAGGCAAAAACTGCAAAAGCCTCTCCACCTGCAAAAGCAGCTTCTGGGTCTCAATCCAGGCAGATTCATAATACTTTGGAATATCCCTTACAAATCCGGCCGCTTCATAAACCAGCTTAGAGATCAGGAAATAAAGCACCGTAATAATAAGGGCCAGCACTGCAACTACGATGAGCACAGAACTGTGTTTCCTGACAATCTTCAGACGTTTCTCCAGGAAGCGCACCAGAGGATTTGCAATGACCGAAATGATCCAGCCAATGACAAAGGGAAGGAAGAAATTTAGAATCCTCGGTCCCCATACACAAATCAAGTATATAAATAAAATCGGTACAACAATATTGAGAATCAGTCTGCAATACTTTCTAACTTTTTCCATTTTAATCACCCATTATATGATACTACCTAAAAGTCTACCTGGCAAACGAAAAAAATCTAAAGAAATTCTTTTAAAAAAGTGTACAGCCCTTCCATCTCTTCATCCGTTCCTATGGAAATACGCAAATGATTGTCAAGCCTTGGCTGATTAAAATACCTGACATAAATATCGTTTTCCCGGAGAGCCTTGTAGATCTCCTCTGCCCTGCGATCTTTATGAGAGGCAAAGATGAAGTTTGCCATGGAATCCGGGAAAGTAAAACCAAGTTCCCCAAGCCTTTTCTTGGCCTGTTCCCTTGTGTATATGATCTTATCCAGGGTTTCCTTAAAATATTTGTTATCTTCAAGGGCTTTTGCACCCAAAACCAGGGAAGGAATATTCATGGTATAGGAATTGTAGGAATACTTCACATCATTGAGTGCACGGATCAGATCCGGATGTCCGAAAGCGCAACCGATTCTCATTCCGGCCATGGAACGGGATTTGCTGAAGGTCTGCACCACCAGGAGATTCTCATATTTTTCAGTCAGCCTTATGGCGCTTTCTCCACCAAAGTCAATATAGGCTTCGTCCACAATCACCACTGACTCCTGGTTATGGGCTATGATATCTTCTACTTCAGAAAGAGGCATAAGAAGACCGGTGGGCGCATTTGGATTCGGGAATATGATTCCCCCATTTTCCCTGTAATAATCTTCCTTCCGGATACAAAATTCCTCATCAAGGACAGGTGTTTCATATGGAATACGGAATAAATCCGCCCAAACCTTATAAAAGGAATAGCTCACATCAGGAAACAGGAGCGGTCTGCAGGAATTGAAAAAGGTCATAAAAGCTACGGCAATCACATCATCAGAACCTACACCTACGAAAATCCGGTCCTCTTTTATCTCATAAGCTTCTGAAAGGGCTTTAATAAGAACTGTGGCAGCCGGATCCGGATATTTGCGGAACCAGTCGCAGTCCATCTGGGCCAAAACCTGCTTAACGCCGGGAGACGGGGGATATGGATTTTCATTGGTATTTAACTTAATTAACTTCTCCCCTTTTGGCTGCTCCCCAGGCACATAAGGGGCAACTCTGCGGATGTTGGCTTCCCATGGCTTCATTCTGCTTCCTCCCTTTTTCCTGTAAGTCCATACTCCTCTGCTATCTTCTTAAATGCAGGCAGTGAGCGTTCGATCTGCTCATAGGATACGCAATAAGCGATCCTTACATAGCCCGGACATGCAAAGGAAGTTCCAGGCACCAGAAGTACCCGGTGCTCTTTGCAGGACTGACAGAATTCCTTGTCATCAACAGGAGATTTTACAAATAAGTAAAAAGCCCCTTCCGGTTTGATGCAGTCAAACCCATATTCCTTTAAACTGTTGTAGAGAAGCTCCCTGTTCCTGTTATAGGCTTCCAGATTTACCTGGCTCTCCACACAGCGGACGATCACCCGCTGCATAAGGGAAGGTGCGTTGACACAGCCCAGCACGCGGGTGGCAATAGCGGCGGCAGCTATGACCTTATGGGAATCCTCCACCTCATCAGGAATTACCAGATATCCGATCCGTTCCCCAGGCAGGGATAATGATTTGCTATAAGAATAGCAGACTATAGTATTATGATAAAACGGTGTGACATAAGGAACCTCCACCCCGTCATAAGCCAGTTCCCTGTAGGGTTCATCAGAGATCAGCACGATCTGGGTACCCAGCTCTGTCTCCTTTTTCATAAGGATGCCTGATATCTCCCGGAGAGTTTCCTCAGAATAAACCACGCCCGTAGGATTATTGGGAGTATTGATGATCACTGCCTTTGTCTTTGAGGTGATCCGCCGTTCAAACTCCTTTAAATCTGGCTGAAAGCTGGACTTATCCGGAGGTACTGTCACAAGTACACCGTCATAATTCCGGACATAAGAACCATATTCCATAAAATACGGTGCGAATACCACCACTTCATTGCCGGGATCTAATATAGTTTTTAAAATGACGTTCATGCCGCTGGCCGCACCAACGGTCATAAGGATATTCTCCAGACGAAAATGAGTTCCAAACCGCCTGTTTAAGGACTGGGCAACTGCATCTCTCGCATCTTCAAATCCTGCATTGCTCATGTATCCATGGATGAAAGTGGTTTCCTCTTCCCGGATAATGTCAAGAATGGCCTGGTTTACCGCCGGAGGAGCCGGCACATTGGGATTTCCCAGGCTAAAATCATAGACATTCTCCCTGCCGTATATGGCAGCCATCTTCTTTCCTTCTTCAAACATGGCACGGATGGCGGAATTGTTTTCTACAAGGGGTCTCATCTTGTCTGCTATCATAATCTTATTCCTTTCCCTTAAGTGACTTTATCTTCGCTCTCTTGCGCTCAT
>DEYX01000074.1:2976-15471 GCA_002365025.1 Hungatella sp. UBA3147
TCTTCGCTCTCTTGCGCTCATTGTATCACAAGTGTCGGTAGCGGTCTATTCCAATTTCACACTTTCTCTATCTGAAATCTTACTGGACTGTATCAGAGCCAGTCTTGCCTTATCACAGCAATCTTCAAAATTCTTCTCCTGCGCCTCGATCACAGCAAAGGCAGTATTGATCCAAAACAGAAATTCTTTCTCATTTCCCTTAAGTTCCCGGGTTAAAGCATTTGCCACCCGCTTAAGTTTATGTTCCATATCACTGCTCCGGATATTTTTGCATAGTACCATTGCCTCATGTACACCGTTCAGGCAGATGATATCATCTTCCCTGAAAAAGCGCTTTAAGCAGTCCACATAAGGTGCAAAAATCGGTTTTTCTGACTTACAGCCTTTTCTGCTTATATCTTCCGGCCCCAGGATCTCAAATAAAACCAGAGCAGAAGGCTGGAAGCGGCGGCGCATCACATAAGACTCCATCATGGAAACCGCGGCATGACGGTCGGGCAGCCGCTCAAAGGAAAAGTCTCTCCCGGAAAGCCTCAGCACATCTCCCAATATTTTCTGGGAGTCCTCAAGCTTCTGGCGCTGCTCCATCTGTTCAGTTGCATCCCTTACCGCTCCATAGTACAAACGGTGCTCATCCTGCTCCCTTAAAAAGAATACGCGAAGATGTACCCACATCAGTTCCCCGCTTAGACGGTACTGCCGGAAAATACCTTCCCCTCCCCGGATCGGATTGCTGTATGCGTTCTCAAATATATTCAAAACCCAGTCTCTGTCATCTTTATAGATCCGGTTTAAGAGAAACCACCTGCGGTCTTCCATATCCACCGGATTATCTCCTGTAATGCGGTAATATTCCTGATTTACCCGGAGAACCTCGCACCGGTCCTCATACACTTCATACAGGGCGATTGCTCCAAGCATGTTATTTAACATCGCCTCACTGGTGATGTTCTCATTAAATAAGTCCTCCAGTTTTAGCTGTCCCAACTGGCGGGCCTGGATCCCCCCGTAATCCACGTGATCCTCCTGCATCAGGAGTTGCTCCGCTTCTTCCACAGGAATCGGCTTATAATAATAATATCCCTGCCCGTAAATACAGCCGATATTTCTTAAAAAGTCTACCTGATCCTTTGTTTCGACCCCTTCTGCAATGATCTTCATCTGCATGACCCTTGCCATTCTCACAATGGTCTCTAAAATTCCCATTCCACGGCTCTGGCTGTTCTCATTCATATCCAGGAATTTGGTGTCGATCTTAATGACATCGACATTGACATCTTTGAGCATGTTAAGTGAGGAATAACCGCTTCCAAAGTCATCCATGAACACAGGAAAGCCTGCCCTGCGCAGGTCCTCCAGTACCCTTTGCATCTTATCATCATCCTCTGCATAGGCACTTTCCGTAATCTCGATTTCCAGGTATTTGGGGTCGATCTCGTACCTGCCCACCAATTCCTTGAATTTCTCCACGACATCAATGGCATAGATATCCATGCGGGACATATTGACGGAAATGGGTATCAGCTTTTTCCCGGCTTTCCCCCAGATGTTTAACTGTCTGCATACCATCTCCCAGATATAAATATCCAGATATGTGATAAACCCATTCTGCTCCAAATGCGGTATGAACTTTCCGGGAGAGATCAGCCCACGTAAGGGATGCCTCCATCTGACCAGGGATTCCAGTCCGATGATCTTACCTGTAAGCATATTGCACTGGGGCTGAACGTAGAAAATAAACTCCTTCTTTTCCAGGGCGCTCTGAATTTCTGAGAGGAGGATCTGATCATTTTCCATCTTTTGTTTCATGCCAGGGTCATACCAGCCAATTCTCTTGGCATAATTGCCCTTTACGGAGTTCAGTGCGATGGCCGCCCTGTCATACATCATACTGACTGAAAGGCTGCGGTCCTCGATCCGGTAGACGCCAAATGCCGGAAGAAATCCTGCATTACCGCCATATTGTCTGGCATAGTAATTGATCTCGCCTTCCAGGTTTTTTAAAATAGAGATATCTTCCGGAAGGATGACGACAAAATCATCGCCTCCCATATACCCTGCGATAGACCCATACAGCAGTTCCAGGGACTTTAAATATTTTCCGATCTTTATCAGGAAGCGGTCACCTTCCTCTTCCCCATACCATTCGTTAAAAAGCTTAAAATGCTCAATGTCAATGGCCACCATAAAATATCTTGTTCCGGATTGAGCTTTTAAAAGCTGCTCCGCTTTCTCAAAAAAAGGACCGTACCGGAAAAGCCCTGTCATGGAATCCGTTTCTTCCCGCTTTTCCTTAAGCTTTTTCTTTTCTTCCTCTTCCTGTTTCTTTTTTATATCAACATCCTGGACATAACTCATGATGACAGGGTCCGCACAATCCCCGCACCGGAACAAAACAGCGATGACACTGGTCCAGCAATAATTTCCGCCCACCAGCAGCCTGCGGAATTCTCCCCTAATGATCTTTCCATTGGCATGCAGGCGGTCCAGCAGAGTAGGCCCAGCCCAGAATTCCAGGAACTTCTCCCTGTCTTCCGGATGAATCATGGAATCTGCCACCTCCAGGCACATGATATCTAACTGCCCTTCCAGCTTTGGAATCTTAAACTTATCTTTCTGGTGAAACAGGATCCTATAGGAATTTGATGCAATGTTTAATTCAAAAAGCTCATCATAAACGGTGTTGTCCGTCAGATGATAAAAAAGATTTTTATTTTTTTCAGCCACCGGCCGGAACATGATCAGCTTGCATCCGTCGTGTCCCGGCCAGTCAATTGTGCCTGAGGATACATCCATCCAAAGCTCTGAGGCAGAATTATATAATATCACATGCCCGGACTTTCCCCCTGCACCAGGACAGTCTTTACAGGGTTCCGGTCCTTTCCCAACCCCCTGATAACAGTACATACCTTCTCTTAAATCCGGATAATATGATTTAGCCGCATCATTGAGATAAATGATTCTGTAATCCTGGTTAACTATGTAAATACCGGCTTCTACATTTTCAGCCGACATAAGATTCATAAGCCCCCGCCTCTCCTGCATCACATTATCTGCGACCATATAAATTATTGTAATATTATAGTATGAAAACGCTAATTCCGTCAACCGGTTCAGCCCCAGATCATGAAACAGGAATACGAAAGAGGCACTACGATCCTCCGTTTATCCCAGACAGGGCAGTTCCCTCCTGCTCTGAGTTTACGGTGATCGTCGTGCCTGTTTTGTTAATCATTATATTTAATTACCGGAGCGCCCGCAGCTCTTCCGTCATTTCATGGGAAAGAGTAAATCTTCCCACATAACCGACTTCCCCTGTCATCAGCACGCTGCCATCCTTTTCTATCTCTACCTCAAGTACGCCTCCCGGCATGTGGACGTACATCTTGGGATCTGTAAGCCCCATGCGGTATGCCGCACCAGCCGCCGCACAGCCGCTGGTTCCAGAGGCAAGGGTATATCCAGCTCCCCGTTCGTAAATTTCAATTTCAATATTGGTCCTGTCCACAACCTTCAAAAGCTCCGTATTAATCTTTTCCGGGAAATAATCGGCTGTTTCTGAATGCTTTCCGATCCGGCAGGCCAGTTCCTTTGATATGTCATTCAGCCAGATGACGCAGTGAGGATTGCCTATGGTCACACAGGTAACCCGGTAAGGGATGCTTCCAAACATCATGGTTTCATTCAGTACCTCTCTCCTCGGCCCTGTTACAGGAATTTCATCGCTGTAAAAGCTTAGTTTTCCCATGGATACCTTTATTTTGGTCCCTGTCTCATTTAAGTACTGGATCGTCTGCTGCCCGCTTAATGTATTGACAATAAAGCGGTTTTTCTGCACATATCCGGCATCCTTTAAGTATTTTCCAAAGATCCGGACTCCGTTGCCGCTTAACTCAGCCTCGCTTCCATCAGGATTTAAGATTTTAAGCTCCAGCTTATCCTGCCCCAGAATCGGACCAACCAAAAGCCCGTCAGATCCGACACCAAAATTCCGGTTGCAGATCAACCGGACACTTTCCTCTGTCAACTCCAATTCATTCTTATTGGGATCAAAAATCAGATAATCATTGCCCAGTCCATGGTATTTTTCCAATGTGATATTCATGATAAAACTCCTTTCCCGTGTCTTGCAATATCCTCACATAACTCATAATATGAAATTCCTGCAGCTAAAGCCTCCTGCGGAAGAAGGCTGAAAGGCGTCATTCCCGGCAGCGTATTGGCCTCCAGACAGTAAAGACTGCCATCTTCCTCCATGATGAAATCCACCCTGGAATAATAGCCAAGTCCCAGAGCGCGGTGGGCCTTTAAAGCCATAAAACCCAAGGCCTCCTCCTCTTTTTCTGTCAGCCTTGCAGGGCAGACCTCCTCTGTCATGCCTGCCTGATACTTATTTTCATAATCATAAAACCCTGACTTTGGTATGATCTCGATTGAGGGAAGGGCCCTTTCTCCCAGGATTCCAACAGAAAATTCCCTGCCAGTAATTTTTACTTCCGCCAGTATCCGGTCTTCAAAGGCAAAAGCAGAATCGAGAGCCCGCTCCCATTGTTCCTCCTTATCCACCATGGTAATACCTACACTGGATCCGCAGCCGCACGGCTTTACCACACAAGGAAACGAAAACGGTTCCAAAGACTCCCCTCTCATATAAAGGCGCCAATCCGGGGTTGGTATGCCTGAAGCTCTCATCAGGAGTTTAGCCATAGGCTTATCCATGGCTTTTAAACACCCTTCATAACCAGTTCCGGTATAGGAAATGCCGTAAGCATCAAAAACGGCCTGTATCTGTCCATTTTCTCCCGCCCCTCCGTGCAGGGCCAGAAATACTACATCTGCCTTACTGCAGATTTCAATGACCCGGTTTCCTATATATCCTTCTCCCTTTCGCTCTTCGCTCAAACGGTCAAGCTCCGGTACCTTTCTTCCAATTTCCCAGGAAAAGTCTGCACCATCTTTAAGGCATTTAAAGCAGACCGCTTCCCCGTCAGCAACTCCCAGATAAGAATCCAGCAGGTAAACCTCATGTCCGTTTTTTATCAGAGCGTTTGTGATCATCGCACCTGAAGATAATGAGACTTCTCTTTCCGGGCTGTAACCGCCCGCCAACACGACTATTTTCATTCTTGTCTTCCTTCTGTTCCTGCACATTTGTTTTATATACTCCATTATATACAGCACTATTTATCATTTCCACCAATATAATGCTTTTTTTATTGCAAATTATGTTGTATTATAAAAGGCAGTATACAGGAGGATTAAGATTGATATGGACAACTACGAAAAGCGGGGATATTTAAACAGTGATTTCCGGCTGTTTCATTTGACCGATACAAAAAAACAGGATTTTGAATACCATTATCATGATTTTGATAAAATTATCATATTCATCCGGGGATCCGTGACTTACCGGATTGAAGGATGCGCTTATAAACTGAAGCCTTATGACATCATACTGGTCCGCCATAACGACATCCATAAGCCTGACATCGATCCTTCGGTGCCTTATGAACGGATCATCGTCTATCTTTCCCCAGGCTTCTTACTGGCCTACCGGTCCGACAGCTATGATTTGAGCACCTGCTTTCAGAAATCGAAAGAGCTTCACTCCCACGTCCTGCGGATTCATTCCATGGAAAAGAGCGGCTTATACCGCACATTGGCCAACCTGGAATATGCCTGTACCCATGACGGATATGCCAGAGATTTGTACTGCCAGGTGCTTTTTCTTGAATTCATGATTCAGTTAAACCGGGCATCCCTGGCCAACCGGGTACAATACCTGCCCCCTTCCACCGGTGACCGGCGCATTTTAAACATTATGGACTACATCAACAATCACTTAACGGAGGAGATAACCGTAGAAACAATTGCAGAGGCCTGTTATATCAGCCGTTATCACCTGATGCACTTATTCAAAGGGGAAACCGGCTACACTCTGTTTGATTATATCACGGAAAAACGTCTGACTTTGGCAAGGGATCTGTTAAGAACAGGAATGACGGTTACCGAAGCATGTTTTGCCAGCGGTTTTAAAAACTACTCAACGTTTTTCAGAGCCTATAAAAAACATTATCACGTTTCTCCATCTGAAGCTATAAAAAACGTGTAAATATATAAGTTTTTCTTAAGCTTCCTCTGCCTTTGTTGAAATGGTCAAGACGTCATGCTATTCTAAGAATATCACATGATTCTTAGAAATATGCTGATAAAAGGAGGGGTTCAATGAGAATAAGAAAATGGGGATTTATTCCGTCTCTTCTGTTCGTTCTCTGCTTAAGTGCATGCTCAAGCAAGTCCGCAACAATGGCCCAGAACGCCGCATCAGATTATGGGGTTGCTATGCCTGCAGAGTTAAATGAGTCTGTTAGCGCAGACAGCCAGTATGAAAATGAGACGGGGGAAAAGTCGGTAACATCACTGGCAAGCGAAACCGGAGGCAGCCAGATGCTTCCGGCTGGAAGAAAGCTTATACGGAACATATCCATGAACGTGGAAACAAATGAGTTTGAAACACTACTGTCAAACCTGCAGTCCAAAATCACACAGCTTGGCGGATATGTGGAACAGTCCGACATGTCAGGCAGCCGCCAGGACCGCATGGGAAGTCCAAGTCCAAGATTTGCCAATATGACAGTCCGGGTTCCCGTAAACCAAATTGACAGTTTTATCGAAACAGTAGAAACAAACGGAAATGTCACGAATAAATCCGAATCCACCCAGGATGTCACGCTGCAGTACAGCGATCTGGAAAGCAGAAAGAAGTCTCTGGAAATAGAGCAGGAAAAGCTGTGGGAATTCCTTGAAAAGGCGGAATCAATTGATACGGTCATCACCCTTCAGCAGAGGCTTTCAGAGATACGCTATCAGCTGGAATCCATGGAATCCCAGCTTAAGCTTTACGACAATCAGGTGGATTACAGTACGGTTACCCTCAGTATCAGTGAGGTCACCACATTTACTCCCATTGCCCCGGAATCAGCCGGTACCCGCATAAGTAATGGATTTACAAGCAATCTTAAGCTTTTTAAGAATGTCGTGTTAAACCTTACGATCGGTATCATTACTACCATTCCATTCTGGTTCCCCATAGCAGCAGCCGCTTCTGCCATTGTCTTCTTCCGCCGGCAAAGGAAGAAAAAACTCCCTCCCATTGCTCTTACCAAGGAGGAGAAAGAACCTTCCGGCACACCCAAAGTTTGACTTCAAATCATACCAAATAAAAAAGCTCCCGGATTTTTTCCAGGAGCTTTTTTTATTTGTCATCCACGTCATCCATGTCTTCCATTGTTCTTCCACGAACAGAAAGCGAATAAAAACCCTGTCATCACAAAATAAAACCAGGTGGAAGGATTGCTGAACCAGGTCGTGAAAAAAGAAAGGATCATATACATGGCAAATTGGGCATAGAACAGATAGCCGATGGGATTGCGAATACGCTTTACCATCCTCGTCAGGAAAAATGAAACACCGCCAAGAATACATCCAAAAAGCAGGACACCTACGATTCCAAAATCATAAAAGGAATCATAAAACAGGGTAACCGTAGTCAATTCCTCTTTTGTCACATAGATGGGAAAATCCACAAGAGCCGGGACAAGGAATTTAAGTCCTGTAAGCGCCCATAAGGGAAAGAGCATCCGAAGACCAAAGGTATGGGACGGAAGCCACTCCACCAGACAGTTGAAATTGTCGTAGTTGTTCGCAATGTACATATAAGGCTGGGTGATGAATATGGGCATCTGGCTGTTTTTCATCTGAAAAATGCCGTTTAAATAGGAGACATCATGGCCTCTTGCAATGGTGAGAATCACATAAATGGGAATCATACCGATCGCAAGGCCCACCCCATAAGCGATCTTCAGCCTGTGCTCCATCGCAATATAGGTGAGAACTGCCAATCCCACAGAAAGGATCAGCTGGAACCTGGACACGCATAAAATCGGAATCAAACATGCGATAACGTCCATAAGTATGGCCAGAATCAGCCTTAAGCCGTTTCTCCCTTGTTCTATGCAAAAATAAAGGACCGACAGCGCAGGCACCAGCACGCAGGATACAGTGAAATAGTGAATTCCTGTTATGTGGAACGCAGAATAAGCATGGGGCACTCCTTTTACAAAGAAAGGGATGAATCCCAGCACCGCCGCCTCAACGATAAAACCGGTAAGGGATACTAAGGTGACAAAAACCATAGATAGAAACAGAGGCCTTTCATAGCCTTTAAAACTGAACCAGCTGGAACGCTGCCCTCCTGATTCTCCCTGCAGCTTTGCAAAAAATTCAAAGGTGACCCAAAATCCCAGGAATGCTACCAGAAAGCAGAGCCACGTAATAATATTCCAGTCAAAAGAAAGCTCTGAGAGCTTAAAACAGGCGATGCCTTCTCCTCCTACCCAGAACAGAGAAAACAATCCCCTCAAATGAATGATATTCTCGGTTCGGCGGTAATCCCGCCAATACAGGAAAAGAGCTGCCAGTATTAATATTATACCAGACAGCCAGTAGAAACCTGCTCTTGCAAATAAAAAAGACGCTCCATAGCTGATCAGATAAACACTCATCACAAAATATCCCCTTTTGCAAATAATAGAAACGCCGTCTTATATGGAAAAAGGCAGCCGCCGCCCCAGCGACAGCCGCACTTCCCATTTGGTCGTCCATTATATATGACTAATAAACTCTCTCATGTAATCTTCTACCTCTTTTACAGTGGAATAGGACATTGCCTTTTCCTCCACTGCCTGTAAATCCTTTATGCTGTAGCCGGTGATCAGTTTTCTGGCATTTAAGATAGCCGACGCACTCATGCTGAACTCATTTAAGCCAAATGCCAGAAGCAGAGGGATGATCATGGGATCGCTGGCAGCCTCTCCGCACATTCCAACCATAATCCCTTCTCTGCGTCCGCATTCTATGACATGGCGGATGCTTCTTAATACTGCAGGATTTAACGGGGAATATAAGTAGGATACCTTATCATTTCCCCTGTCCACGGACATAGTGTACTGAGTCAGGTCATTGGTTCCGATGCTGAAGAAATCAACTTCCTTTGCAAATGCATCCGCCATTAAAGAAGCGGCAGCCGTCTCCACCATGATACCCACCTGAATATCCTTTTTATATGCTGTTCCCTTTTCATCAAATTCTTTCTTAAGCTCTTCAACAAGCGCCTTTGCTTCCCGGAACTCTTCCAGACAGGTCACCATGGGAACCATGATGCGGATGTTGCCGAACGCGCTGGCTCTTAAAAGGGCCCGCAGCTGAGGCTTATACACATCTTCCTTCCGGTCCAGGCAGAAACGGATCGCTCTGTATCCCAAAAATGGATTCTCGTCCTTTTCAAGGCCCATGTATGGGATTTCCTTATCTCCACCGATATCCAGAGTCCGGATAATCACAGGCTTGCCGTTCATAGCAACCGCAACCTTCCGGTACGCTTCAAACTGCTCGTCCTCTGTTGGCATTGATGTACGGTCCATAAACAAAAATTCCGTACGGAACAGTCCGATTCCTTCCCCGTCATAATGTAGAACCTTCTCCACATCCTCAGGCTTTCCAATATTGGCCACCAATTCAATGGTCGTGCCATCCTTTGTCACCGTAGGCTTTCCAATGTATTGCTCCAGTTCCTTCTTTTCCTTTAAAAAGGCTTCTCTTTTTACGGAATACTCCGCCTTTAGCGAATCTTCCGGCTTTACGATGACAATTCCCTGAGAGCCATCCAGTATCATATCATCTCCATCGGATACCTGGCTTAAAAATCCCTCAATGGCAACCACTGCAGGAATTTCCAAGGCTCTTGCAAGAATTGCGCTGTGGGATGTCTTTCCTCCCAGTTCTGTGACAATACCTACTACCTTTTCCGGATTGATCCCGGCTGTCATGGAAGGTGTTAAATCTCTTGCTACAATCACACTTCCTTCCGGCAGAGCGGAAATATCAACAGAGCTTACCCCCATAAGTATCTTCTGCACACGGGTTTTGATATCGTGCATGTCCGTTGCTCTCTGCTGCATGAGCTCGTCTCCCATAGAAGCAAACATATCGGCATAGGTATTGCATACATTTTCAACCGCATATTCGCTGTTAACCTTCTCCCCTGTTATGGAATTTTCGATCTCACCTGTGAGCATTGGATCAGAAAGGAGCAATAAATGACCATTTAAAATCTCCGCTTCCTTCTCTCCCACTTTTGTTGCCAGATCCTGTGCCAGAAGGCCGGTCTCTTCCATGGCCTGTTTGACTGCTGCCTGAAAGCGGGCCTTTTCAGCCTCCGGATCCGTTATTACCTCTTTCCTGATCTTCAGTTCTGCTTCTTCCACGTTAACGGCCTTCCCAATACCGATTCCCGCAGATGCACTTGTTCCTTTAAACATAATTAGCCTCCTTATTAATTACTGGATCATTAATCTATTCGCCAAGACCCTCTTCAACAGCCTTGACCATGGTTGCCAGAGCTTCCTCTTCATCCGCTCCCTCACAGACAAAAATAATCTCATCCCCGCTTTTTACGCAGGCACCCAATACGCTAAGCACGCTTTTCGCATTGGCGGTGGTGTTCTTAAATCGAAAACTCACCGAAGAATTAAAGTTCATGGCTTCCTTACAAAGAATCCCCGCCGGCCTTAGGTGCAGGCCGGTAGGATTCTTTATAACAACTTTAGCACTAACCATACTGAATTCCCTCCCTCCATTCCTTCATCAAACGTTCTCATTGTGACTCAGGCACTTCCGCAGAAGTGGCTGTGGTACTTTCACCCGTTCCGGGTTCAGGATTCTTATGGACTACCGTCACATTGAAAGGTGTATAACCAACCACTTCAAATCCACCTGAAACCTCAAATGTCACCATTCCGGGATGAGGGCCAGCCTCCTGGTCCGTTACGTCAAGAACTGCATTCAAGTTCGTTTCCGTCAAGGCATCCAAATCTGCTTTGAGCCCTTTCACCGTAACATCAGAAGTTTCTTTATCAAAACTGTAATCGTAATCAGCTTCTGCACCCTTTTTATCCAGATTCTTCAGTTTTAAAGTGAATACCCTGGTAGTCAATGGCTCTACCTTCAGCTTCACGGTTACATTCTTATATTCCTCCCCTGCAATAGAGGTATTTGGCGGCAGATACTGGCTTAAATCCAGTTGAACCACCTTATCAGAGGTGGCGCCGTCAATATTCAGCTTCTCAGAAGAAACCGATAAACTGGTCAAGGAGGCAAGAAGGGAATTCGTACCTACCACCGGCACGGATTTAAAGTTAGATTCCAATCCCGTATACCGGTATCCTTTTGCCACTTCTCCTGAAACCTCGAAGTTGATCATAAGATTTTTTGCCTTTAGCACGGATACCGTATATTCGATCTCATGCCTGTTGACAGTTACCTTATTCTCCAGATCCTGCATCTTATTGTCGTTGGCATCGTAAAAGACCGGATCAGCCACTCCCTTTTTATCTGCATTGGCATTATCCACATCGACTTCGATTCCCATATAGTTGATCTGGCCGATCTGGGATTCGGGACCTTCCACTGTCACATAATCCGGTGAAAGGGTGATCATTCCCAGTTCATACCCGTCCTCCGGGCTTCCTTTGGTCTGAACCCGAAGATCAAACTTCTTGCGCTGTAGCTCTTCCGTTCTGATTCGCATCACCATCGGCTTAGCCGTGATGGTATCGCTTTTTACAAGGTTTTCTTTATCTTTATTAATCTCCACCGTGATTGGAATGGCTCCGATCACGTTATAGTCCTTTAAATCAACATAGGCATGAAAGTCCGAAGCCCTCACCAGGGAACGGTCTCTTGTTCTCACCTGATAACTGACTGTTACCGTATCCTTTCCCATATTTTCATAGGTTAAATTGGCAGCCTCCAGCACATCCTCATTGCGAACCTCGACCGTGACTATCTGGGAATCGTCAATGATGGGATTGGAAATGTTGACAACAGCCATCCATACTGCAAAGGCAAGCACCAAAGATGCAATTTTCAGTCCAAAGTTATTTAACAGCTTTTCCTTCATCCTTACGCCTTCCCTTCAAAATCCTGAATCTGCTTCCTTCCTCTTGCGCCTGTTTTACACCTGCAAGGACAGAACGGAGCATATCAGCATCCGCTATCTTCCTAAGACCGCCTTCCAGAGCCACCGTCACACGCCCGGTTTCTTCCGATACCACAATGGTAATGCTGTCACTTACTTCACTGACACCTACTGCGGCCCTGTGTCTTGTACCCAGATCCTTGCTGATGCTCATATTATCGGACAGAGGCAGGTAGCAGGTAGCCGCTGCAACACGGTTTCCCCGGATTACCACCGCCCCGTCATGAAGCGGTGTATTATGCTCAAAGATGTTGATAATAAGCTGGCTGCTTACAACTCCTCCCACTTCTATTCCAGTTCGTTCGATCTCCTTTAAAGAATCGCCTCGTTCGATGACCATGAGTGCTCCGGTCTTGACCTTTGCCATCTCAAAAGTAGCCTTTACCACCTCGTTGACG
>DEYX01000075.1 GCA_002365025.1 Hungatella sp. UBA3147
GGCTGATCAGCATACATTCCTTAAAAGGAATCACAAAATCAGAAGTAAAGGCAGGGGGGCTCATGGGTCTCGCCCTCTTTGCCGGATTTGCATTTCAGATTGTGGGGCTTCAATACACCACACCTTCTAAAAATGCTTTTTTAACAGCTTTAAATGTGGTGATCGTTCCGTTTATTTCATTTCTGATCTTAAGAAAGAAGATAGGAGCAAGAGGGATCGCCGGGGCAGTGATGTCCATGGCAGGTGTGGCCCTTCTGTCATTAGACCGAAATTTTTCCTTAGGCCTTGGGGATGGGCTCACTCTTATTTGCGCTGTTGGTTTTGCGTTTCAAATATTTCTTACAAGTGAATTTGTAAAGAAATACCGTGCGACTGTATTGAACTTTATTCAGATGATAACCGCATTCTTTTTATCTTTCATCAGCTTAATGGCTTTTGGAGAGACACAGTTTCACGTGACCGGGAAAGGAATATTAAGTGTTCTTTATTTAGGAGTGATCAGCACAACAGTATGCTACCTGCTTCAGACAGCAAGCCAGAAATATGTAGATGAAACAAAAGCGGCTATTATTCTGTCCCTGGAGTCCGTATTTGGAACACTGTTTTCTATTCTGATTCTTGGGGAAATTGTGACCCCCCGCATGTTGGCGGGCAGCCTGATCATCTTAGGAGCAGTTGTAATATCAAACCTTTCAGAAGCCGGGCAGGTAGAATAGGAGGAATTCCTTATGAAATATAAGGCAGTTATTTTTGATTTGGATGGGGTGATCTGTCATACGGACAGATACCATTATCAGGCATGGAAGCAGGTCGCAGATGAACTGGGCGTTTATTTTGATGAAGAAATCAATAACCGGTTGCGGGGAATCAGCCGCATGGAAAGTCTTGAGATCATTTTGGAAAATTATCACGGGAACTTAAACAAGGAAGAAAAGACGTTTCTGGCAGAAAAGAAAAATGAAATCTATAAGATATTATTGAAGCATATGAGCCCGAAGGATCTTTCAGGGGAAGTAAAAACAACACTGGATGCCCTCCGCTTAAAAGGGCTGAAGCTTGGCATTGGCTCTTCCAGTAAGAATGCAGGATTCATCTTAGAGCGTCTTGGCCTTTTTGGGTATTTTGATGCTATTTCTGACGGAAATAATATTACTAATTCCAAACCTGACCCGGAAGTGTTTCTAAAAGCAGCCAGGTTCCTTTCAGAGGACCCGAAAGGCTGCCTTGTGGTAGAAGATGCCAAAGCCGGATTAGAGGCTGCTAAAGCTGGAAATATGGACTGCGGGGCAATTGGAGATGGAATATCCTGCGATATTGCAACCTATCAATTAAACACATTCTCCGATCTGCTGAAAATCGTAGAATCTTGATGGATCAAAAGGCCGGACTGTAACAAATTTGATATTGTGACAGACATATGATGATAGTTGCGGCACAAAATCAGATATGATAAAATGAGGACAATATAAGAAGCGAGGAAGGAAAAAATAGTGGCAACAATTAAAGAAATAGCTGAAATGGCAGGTGTTTCTGCTGCGACCGTATCTCGTGTCCTTAATTTTGATGACACGTTAAATGTACAGGACGAGACGAAACAAAGAGTGTTTGAGGCCGCAGAACGATTAGAATATCAGATGCGGGACAAGAAGAAGTATAAAAAGAAATTAAAGCTTGGCATGATATCATCCTATTCCCTGGAAGAGGAATTAGAAGATACCTTTTATCTATCTGTACGCATTGCAATAGAGCGGAAATTGGAAGAGGAAGGGTTTAAAAAGTTTCCGGTCAATTTAGGGGATTCTGTGGAAAGTACATTGAATCTGGATGGATTGATCTGCCTTGGGACCTTTAGCGAATCCATGGTAAACAAGGTGAAATCCTTTCATAAACCGGCTGTTTTTGTGGATGCATTGGGTGACTTGGATTTGTTTGATTCCGTGGTAACAGATTTAAGACACTCTGTAAAGAAGGTGCTCAGTTATTTTTTACAGGAAGGCCACAAAAAGATCGCATTTATTGGAGGCCGTGATGTGGATGCAGATGGGAAAGAAGTGGTGGATTTAAGGGTTCCTATTTATCGTTCTTTCATGGAAGAGAGAGGGATTTTAAATGAGGAATATATTAAGATAGGCGGCTATACCCCCAAGCATGGATATAGGCTCGGAAAGGAACTCTTGGCTATGGAAGAAAGGCCAAGCGCTATCTTTACAGCAAACGATTCTTTAGCTGTTGGTTGTTATAAAGCCATACAGGAGGCAGGGCTATGCATTCCGGAGGATATCAGCGTGATTGGATTTAATGATATCTCCATTGCTAAATATTTGATTCCTCCTCTTACGACCGTTCATATTTATATGGATTTTATGGGCTCTCAGGCGGTAAGTATACTGGCGGAACGGATATATTCCGGCCGTGAGATCAGTATGCATATTTCCTTGCCTACAAAATTGATGGTTCGGGGAAGTGTCAGTAAATGGAAAGGTTAGAATTAAGGGCTGCCGGCTCTTTCAAGATGCTGTTTCTTCGCGTTTGTGCGGAAGGAACAGCATTTTTTGTGGATTTTATAAATCTGCTTGACAAGTATCTGTTTTCAGATTAACCTTTAAGTGTCCGATATCGGATACTTTATGATAGAGGAGATTCTGGAATGAATGAGCAGATCAAAAACCAACAAGGAATTTTGAACCAACAGGAAAAGGAACTTACAGCCATCTATCACAACACTGCTATAAAATACGGAATTTCTGACAGTGAACTTTGGGTATGGTATGCCCTTCTTGTTTGGGGAGGTGAGTATTCCCAGCAAGACATCTGTGATATATGGTTTTTGCCGAAACAGACAGTCAACTCCGTAATCGCAAATTTAACAAAAAAAGGCTATGTATTTCTGGAAACAGTTCCTGGAACACGCAACCGGAAAATCATCCGTCTTACCGAAGCAGGAAAAGCGTTTGGTGAAAACAGGGTACTGCATATATATGAAGCAGAAACGAGAGCCATTGAAAAGATGCCGGAGCAGGAGCTTAAGACATTCATCGCATTGATGGGGAAGTATATTACCCTTTTGCGAGAAGAAATAAATAAAGAGTAATGAAACCAAGCAGAAAGGAGAATTATGAATCGAGAACCCCAAAATAGAATCCTGACAATCCCCAATATGCTTTCCGCTTTACGTATATGCATGATACCGCTTCTTGTCTGGCTATACTACGTAAAACAGGATTATTTAAGGACAGGAGGCCTTCTGATCCTGTCTGGCCTGACAGATGTTGTGGATGGTTTTATTGCAAGACGTTTTCAAATGATCAGCAATTTGGGTAAGGTATTGGACCCGATTGCTGATAAGCTGACCCAGGGGGCGATGCTCTTTTGCCTTGTCACCCGCTACCCCTTTATGATGGCACCGCTTGTTCTTCTGATTCTGAAAGAGATATTTGCAGGAATCACAGGCTTTATGGTGATCCGGAACACGGGGCAGGTTTTTGGGGCAAATTGGCATGGAAAAGCAGCAACGATTCTGCTTTATGCCATGATGATCCTTCATGTGATATGGAATGACATTCCCAGGATATTATCGGATATGCTTATTGCAATTTGCATCCTTATGATGTTTGTTTCTCTTGTTCTTTACGGAATACGAAATATAGTGGCATTGAAGAATACAAACAAGCGGCGGCATTATTAATCTGGAATGGGTAATGCAGAAGACGGCGGTTCTTCATTTCTGCGGGAAGAGTAAACGGCATAGTCAAAACTGACTATGCCGTATGGGGTACGAACACTTCTTTCGCTTATTCTTCTATGACCTGAATTTCCAGAAAATCAAAATCAATGTGCTCTATAAAATTATCCTGGGTAAACCGGGCCTTGGAATGTCTTTGAAATTCATGAACGGTAGCATCAAGCCACATAGGTTTTCCAAGATCGAACTGGAGGCAGATATCGTCAAGCGCCTGAAAGACCATAGTAGTTCTGGAAAGGCTGTAGTCGGAGATGCAGATGACGGTGTCTTTCATGATTCTGGTGTCTTTCATTAATTTTGCCCACATGCGAAACATAAACGAATTTTCCTTTCTAAAATAAGGGGATGCCATCAGTTGCCTTTATGATGCAACGATTATAGCATTATTGCACAGAAAAAGGCAAGAAGGAAAATGGCGGACATTGTAAAACAATGAAAAATATGATAGAATCTTTGTAGGAAAAACCGAAGGAGGAAGACTTAAGATGGCGCAACCCATAACAGATCAGGTTGGTTTTCTTGGAGAGGCCTGCAGAGCCATTCAGGAGCTATCTGCAAGCAGGAGTTTATTGGAAGAGTTCCGGCTGGAAGAGAAACGTATAGAGAAGGAACTGGATGCAGAAAGGAAGGCTGTGACAGATGCCATCAGCCTTACGGTGAAAAAACGGATCGAGGAAATAAACGACACCTATGACAAAGAAATAGCAAGGGAACAGGACCGCTTAAAGCGGATGAGAGGGAAGCGGGAGAAGGCAAAAACCCAGGGAGTCAGAGAACGGATCGAAGAGGAGACGGCAGAACTTAAAGCAAACAACCGGGAGTTAATGCTGCAGATGAAGTCAGTTTTCCAGCAGGACCGGGTTCCTGGCCTTTGTAAAAGCGGCTGGTATTATGCTCTGTATCTTCCCAGGGGATTTACTGAGTTCCTTGTGCTGCTTTTTAATATTTTCTTGTTCTTTCTTGCAATCCCCTGCGGGATCTATCTGTTGCTTCCGGAGAAATCTCCGTTTTATCTCATGGGGATTTACTTTGCGGCCATTTTGTTTTTTGGGGGCCTTTACATCCTCATCAATAATCTTACCAAGGTGAGGCATCAGAGTGCATTAAGAAAAGGGAGGTCCATCAGAGACCTTATTAAGTCCAACAAACGAAAGATCAAGGTTATCGTCCATTCTATAAAAAAAGACCGTGATGAAGCTGTATACAATCTGGAGAAATACGATGACGAGATCGCCCGGATCGATCAGGACTTATCCAATATTGCCGATAAGAAGCGGGAAGCCTTAAATACCTTTGATAGGGTGACAAAGACCATTCTGTCCGATGAGATCGCCGGCAACAGCAGGGACAAGATTGCAAAACTTGAGGAAGAATATGAAGCGGCAGCAGTGAATGCCAATGAGGCGGAAATCAGGGTAAAGGAGCAGACCCTGTTTATCAATGATAACTATGCGTCCTATATTGGAAAAGAATTTATGGTTCCGGAAAGGCTTGACGAACTGGCAGATATAATCCGGATGGGCAGGGCTTCCTCCATCAGTGAAGCAAAAACTCTTTATAAGAGTCTTAAAGAATAAAATCAAGGTGCAGGATGAAAGCGTTTGTTTGCCTTTTTCCTGCACCTTTTTTAATATAATTACCTTCATGAAGGCAAATTCCCAATGATATTTCCTGTCCCTGTAAATGAATAATTCCATAAATGGCGGCTTATAATAGAACAGAGAAAATATGGACAGCAAGGCAGGATATTATGAAATTATGGGAAAGAATTGCGATCCGCGGAAACCGGGACGTTTTTTATTATGATACAAAGCAGGTATTCCAGGCAGAGGAGTTTGCTTCCAGGCTTTACGACATGATACGTATGGAGCAGGAAAACGGAAAGGTGGCGGGAGTGCTGTTTTTGTGCATTGGAACCGACCGTTCTACGGGAGACAGTCTAGGACCGCTCATTGGCTACAAGCTGAAGGAAAAGGAGCTGGAATATTTAGAAATTCTGGGAACACTGGAACGTCCGGTCCATGCTATGAATCTGGAGACTTACCAGACCATTTTAAAGCTTCGCTATCCGAATCACGTGGTGGTGGCAGTGGATGCTTCTGTCGGAAGTATGGAGCATATCGGCTATGTAACACTGGGAAAAGGAGCGTTAAAGCCAGGCCTTGGTGTCAGCAAGGAGCTTCGGGCCGTAGGAGATATTTTTATTACCGGGATCGTAGGGAGCTGCGGTAATTATGACCCTCTGATGCTGCAGAGCATCCGGCTATCCGTTGTTATGCGCATGGCTGACTGCATCAGCTATAGTATTTATCTTGTCGAAAAGTTATGGGAAAACACCGCCCTGCTTTGACACGATTTTCACCCGTTTCATGCTATGATTCATTGGATTAAAAAGAATAGCGAGGTGAGCCAATGGGTGAATTATATAATCCGTTCCCGAAGCTGCCGAAGAATATAAGGCAGATCGGGGAAAGGGATCAGATTGTAAAATTGTATATGGAAGATTATGTAAATACGTATTTGAAACGTCTGTATCCTGCGGGTGGACAAGAACTCCGGGTTGGTCTTCTGTTAGGCGGCATGGAATTCAATGACGGAACGCCATATATCTTCATTGACGGAGCTTTGGAAATGGAGGATGTGACGGAGGCCGGAGGCCGGGTGGTGTTTTCGGAGCTGTCCTGGAAAAGGGCCTATCGGAATATGGAGCAGCTTTTTCCAAAGCGGTCCATCCAGGGCTGGTTTTTGTGCGGCAGGCAGGGAGATGATCTAAGTCCCATCAATTATTGGAAACAGCATATTCAGTATTTTGGGGGACCAAACAGGCTGATGTATTTAAGCAATGGAGCTGATGGAGACGAAACAATTTACATAACTTCGGAGGATGGATTTTACAAGCTTAAAGGATACAGCATTTATTATGAGCGAAATCAGATGATGCAGGACTATATGGTACTGCGAAAGGATGTAAAACGTATCGAAACCGATACAAATGATAAGGTAATCGAAGAATTCCGCAAGCGGATGGACGAGCATAAGGTGGAAGTTACGGACCGGCATCAGACGGTAGGGCTTCTCCGGGGCATGTGTATGGCCATGTCAGTCGTCATATTAGCTGGCGGAATTGTTATGTTTAACAACTATGAACGGATGCGGAGTATGGAAAGTGTGATCGCATCGGCCATTCCGGCCAAAGCGGAACAGATTTTAATTGGGAAAAAGGGCACGGAAAAAGGAGGTAACGGCGAATCCAAGGTAGTTGTGGAAGAGGCAGAGGGAGGCGTTTTTCCTACCACTGCAGTAAGTAAGGAGACCATGTCTGAAACTATACCGGAACAATCGAAGACAGAGACAATGGCGGAGAGCAAAGCAGCAGAAACGATGCCCCAGGAGACTCCGGCGGCGACACAGGCGCCGACTCAGGCAGCGACTCAGGCAGCGACTCAGCCAGCTGTCCAGGAAACAGAGGCGGCTGCAGAGGCCACTCCGCGGGTTCATGTGGTGCAGGAGGGAGAAACTCTTTACGGTATCTGTATAGCCGAATACCATACGGTAAATAAATTAAAAGAAATCTGTGAGCTTAACGGTCTGGATGATGAAAATAAGATTGTGGCCGGCCAGAAATTACTTCTTCCATAGAAAAATATAATGCGTTTCTTCCTGAAATGATGTATACTACCAGTATATATGGGCATTTTTGGGAGAAAAGAGCATGATTGACAGGAACTCTATGAATCGAGAGATTAAAAAAAACCAGCTTCGGCGGCAGATTGTTTCATCTTCTCCTCAGGAGGGCGCGGACAGCCAGGAGATCATAAAAAAAGCCCTCACCAGGGTGAAAAAGAGAAGGATCAGGATCGCACTGGTGCTGTTTTTGGTGTTTATAGCAGGAGCCATAGGCGTTTATGAGTATTTTACCCATTATCAGTACACCCAGTATGGCGTAGCCTGGAGTAAAGATATGAATGAGGGAAGCTATGTGGGATATCTTAGCTTTGGTTCCAATGTATTAAAATACAGCAAGGATGGAGCCTCCTATCTGGATTCCCAGGGGAAAGAAGTCTGGATACAAAGCTATGAAATGAAATCTCCCATGGCATGTGTAAACGGGAATTATGCGGCTATTGCGGACCAGCAGGGAAATTCCATTTATATCTTTGATAAATCAGGTAATACTGGTATAGCGACAACGGTGCTTCCTGTTGTGAAAGCAACGGTGTCCTCTTACGGAGTTGTGGCCGCAATCCTGGAGGACTCCACATCAAATTATATTTATTTCTTTAAGCGGGATGGAAGCGCCCTTGATGTAAAGATCAAGGCACCTTTAGGAGGGGATTCCGGTTATCCGGTGGATATCAGCTTGTCCCCTGACGGCACCCAGCTAATCGGTGCTTATGCATATTTGAAAAACGGAACGTTAAACGGCAGGGTGGCTTTTCACAATTTTGCGGAAATCGGCAAAAGCGTTCCTGACAGACTGGTGGGCGGTTTTGATGAGCCTTATGACTCTTCCCTTGTTGCCCGGGTCCAGTTCCTTGATGATACATACTCCTGTGCCTTTGCTGACAACAGCGTATCTTTTTACTCCACTAAGAATGAGCTTTCTCCGGAGCTGATCCGGCAGGTAGCTGTGGAAGAGGAGATAAGGAGCGTGTTTTATTCGGAAAAATATGTTGGGCTTATTGTAAATAACCCGGAAGGAGAAAATCCCTACCGGCTGGATGTGTACAAGCCCAATGGGAATCTTGTATTTTCCAAAGGTTTCCAATATCAGTACACCCATGCGGATATTGACGGGGACCATGTAATTTTGTATAATGAAGATTCTTGCAGAGTCTATAACATGTCCGGAAGGCTTAAGTTTGCCGGGACATTTGATTTTCCGATATCTAAGATTCGAAACGGCAGGTTCCCCAATACTCTGATCGTAACCGGCACCCAAAACATGAAAGAAATAAGATTACAAATAGGAGGACAATACCAATGAGCAACATCGATACCATGTCAGTCAATGCAATCCGTGTCCTATCAGCGGATGCCATCCAAAAAGCCAATTCCGGACATCCGGGACTTCCCTTAGGCTGCGCATCAGCAGCGTACGAATTATGGGCAAACCATATGAATCACAATCCAGCAGATCCGGACTGGGCCAACAGAGACCGCTTTATCTTATCCGGAGGCCATGGTTCCATGCTTTTGTATTCTCTGCTCCATTTATTTGGCTATGGGAATTTATCAAAAGAGGATGTGATGAATTTCCGCCAGCATGGCTCCAAGACTCCAGGACATCCGGAGTATGGTCATACCGTAGGCGTAGAAGCTACCACAGGACCTTTGGGCGCAGGTATGGGTATGGCAGTTGGTATGGCCATTGCTGAGAAACATCTTTCATCCGTATTCAACAAAGAAAATTATCCGGTCGTTGACCATTACACCTATGTACTGGGCGGAGATGGATGCATGATGGAAGGTATTTCCTCTGAGGTATTTTCTCTGGCTGGTACCCTTGGCCTTGGAAAATTAATCGTCCTTTATGATTCCAACCAGATCTCCATTGAAGGAAGCACAGACATCGCATTCACCGAGGATGTGAAAAAGCGCATGGAAGCCTTCCATTTCCAGACCATTACCGTTGAGGATGGAAACGATTTGGAAGCCATTGGCCGAGCCATTGAAGAAGCGAAAGCAGATACCGAACACCCCTCCTTTATTACGATTAAAACCCAGATCGGCTATGGCTGTCCTGCGAAGCAGGGGAAAGCCAGTGCTCACGGAGAGCCTCTGGGAGCAGACAATGTGACAGCCCTGAAGGAAAACTTAGGCTGGCCTTCCATGGATCCATTCTATGTACCTGAAGAAGTGTACAGCCATTATCAGAAGATCGCAGAGGATAAGGCAGAAACAGAAGCGGCATGGAATGTAATGTTTGCTGCGTACTGCCAGGAGTATCCTGATATGGAAGAACTTTGGAATGCATACCATGACCCTGATGCAGGAGAAAAAGCCATTGAAAAATGCGAAGACTTCTGGAATCGGTCTGAAAAGGCAGATGCAACCAGGAATTTATCCGGACAGGTTTTAAACCGTTTAAAGAATTATATGCCTAACTTAATCGGCGGTTCTGCAGATCTTGCTCCTTCCAATAAGACCAATATGTCCGATATGGGTGATTTTTCAAAGGATAACGGCGGAGGCCGCAACTTACATTTTGGTGTAAGAGAGCTTGGTATGACAGCCATCGGAAACGGAATGATGCTTCACGGAGGCCTTCGCACCTATATAGCAACCTTTTTCGTGTTCAGCGATTATACAAAGCCAATGGCACGCTTATCCTCGTTAATGGGCGTTCCGCTGACCTTTGTATTTACCCATGACAGCATCGGCGTTGGAGAGGATGGCCCAACCCATGAGCCGATTGAACAGCTTGCCATGTTAAGGGCAATGCCTAATTTTCATGTGTTCCGTCCCTGTGATGAGACAGAGACAGCAGCAGCCTGGTATTCTGCACTGACCTCTAAAAAAACCCCTACTGCCCTTGTTCTTACAAGGCAGAACTTAACACCTATGCCTGGAAGCAGCAAGGAAGCCTTAAAAGGAGGCTATGTGATTGATGACTGTGAAGGCACACCTGAGATCATTCTGATTGCAAGCGGCTCTGAGGTGGAGCTGGCAGTCAATGCGAAGAAGCTTCTTACCGGCAAAAAGGTACGTGTAGTTTCCATGCCTTGTATGGATCTTTATGAGGAACAGACTGAGGAGTATAAGGAGTCTGTCCTTCCAAAGGCAGTTCGCAAGCGCGTGGCAGTAGAAGCATTAAGTGATTTCGGCTGGGGCAAATATGTGGGCCTTGACGGAACGTATGTGACCATGAAAGGTTTCGGCGCCAGCGGCCCCGCAAATCTTTTATTTGAACATTTCGGATTTACAGCAGAAAACGTGGCAGAGGCTGCAAGGTCCATCTAGCTCCACTGCGGACTTACGGTACAAAAGGCAAAAAAGGAGTGTAAATAAAATGGGAATGAAATGTGTCGGTGTAGATGTAGGCGGTACATCTGTAAAAATCGGAATATTTGAAATAACAGGAGAGCTCATCCATAAGTGGGAAGTCCCCACCAGACAAGAAGAAGGCGGAAAACACATCCTTAGCGACACCGCCGCTTCCATACTAAAAACCCTTAAAGAGCTGGATATTCCTCTGGAAGAGGTAAAAGGAGCAGGCATGGGAGTCCCAGGCCCAGTCATGCCCAGTGGGTATGTAGAAGTCTGTGTAAACCTGGGCTGGCGTGATATGTATCCAGAAAAGGAATTAAGTGAGATGCTTCACGGAATCCCAGTAAAAAGCGGCAATGATGCCAATGTTGCAGCTCTTGGAGAGATGTGGCAGGGAGGCGGAAAAGGCTATGATGATATCGTTATGGTCACCCTGGGCACCGGAGTAGGCGGCGGCGTGATCATTGACCAGAAGATTGTTGCCGGAAAGCATGGTCTGGCAGGAGAGATCGGACATGTCCATATCCGTGACGATGAAACAGAAAGCTGCAATTGCGGAGGCGTAGGCTGTGTGGAGCAGATAGCCAGCGCAACAGGCATAGCAAGAGAAGCCAGAAGAAAAATGGCCGCAAAAGATACCCCATCCGTTCTCAGGACATATGGAGATAACGTAACGGCAAAGGATGTGCTGGATGCTGCCAAGGAAGGGGACGCACTGGCCTGTGAGGTCATGGAAGTAGTAGGCCATTACCTTGGCCTTGCCCTGGCCCAGATTTCCATGGTAACAGACCCAGAGGTCTTTGTTATTGGAGGCGGCGTTTCAAAAGCCGGATCCTTCTTAATTGATATCCTATATAAACATTTTGACAAGTACTCACCTATTTCCAAAAATAAGAGCGGAATCGTCCTGGCGAAGCTGGGAAATGATGCAGGAATTTATGGTGCAGCAAGGCTGATCCTGGATTAAGAGTGAAAAGGCGGATTCTTTCGAATCCGCCACTTTTTAATTTACTAATACATATTACTGGCAAAGCGCCTTAGCGACCTCCGCCGCCTTATTAAAATCCTCTTCTTCCGGATTCCAAAGGCACTTGGCTTCCGTTTCCACCACCGAGAAGCCGGCATCAGTCAGCCGTTCCCGAAGGACCTTTGTTCCCTCTCCGCTCCAGCCATAGCAACCAAACACCGCCGCCTTTTTACCCTTATACTTCAGTTCCTTCAGGAAATCAAGCCATCCTCCCACAGAAGAAAGGATACTGCCTCCTACGGTTGGGGAACCAAGGGCAATTGCTTTTGATTTAAACACCTCTGTCATAATATCATTTTTATTTACCTTGGAAATATTATAAATCTTCACCCTGGTATCCGGCGAAATCCGTGCAATTTCGGCACTGATCTTGTGGGCCAGCTGTTTTGTTCCATCCCACATCGTATCATAAACAATGGTGATTTGATCCTCCTGATAATTCTGTGACCATTCATAATATTTTTCCACGATCTGCAAAGGATTCTCCCTCCAGATGGAACCGTGGCTGGTAGCAATCATATCGATGGGCAGGTTAAGCCCCTGTATTTCCTCAATTTTCTTTTTCACAAGGGGAGAAAACGGAGTTAATATATTGGCATAATATTTAATAGCCTCCTCCCAAAGCCTGCACTGGTCAGCCTTATCATTAAATAATTCCTCAACAGCAAAATGCTGTCCAAAAGCATCATTGGAAAAGAGGATATTATCCCCTGTCAGGTAAGTAGCCATGCTGTCAGGCCAGTGGAGCATTTTCATTTCCACAAAGACCAGCTTCTTCCCATTTCCGATATCAATGGAATCCCCTGTCTTCACCACCTGATAATTCCATTCCGGATGGTGATACTGGCCGGTAAGAGATTTCACCCCGTTTGCTGTACAATAAATAGGTGTGTCCGGTATTTTCTCCATCAATGCAGGAAGGGAACCGCTGTGATCCACTTCCCCGTGGTTGGCAACAATAAAATCAATTTCCTTTAAATCAATCTCTTTTTCCAGATTATCTATAAATTCCGTGGAATGCGGCTTCCATACCGTGTCAATGAGTACTGTCTTTTCTTCCCTGATTAAATAGGCGTTCTGGCTTGAGCCATGATTAATGGAGTAATCCGCTCCATGAAAGGATTCCAGCTCCCAATCCATGATTCCTACCCAATAGACATTATTTTTCACAAGTTTTTTCATAATCAATTTCCTCCTTCATATTTTGGAAACAGCAGTGAGTTTTCAGTAAATATATGAATATACACATCATTAATCAGTTCCTGCAGCTTTTGAAATGCCAGATGATAAGAAGCACAGCCGTCTTCCGGCGCAGTAAAATCATTGGTGCAGGCTGTGATTTCTTTTATCAGGTTTCCGGCTGCTTCATGTTCATCCTCTAAATCCTTCACATATCCGGAGTTCCTAGCACCTGCAAAGCTTTTTTTCATATAGGGGAAAATAAGCTTTTCTTCCTTTGCGAAATGCTCCTGGAGTTCCTTTCTCAAGTCTGAAAAAAGCCCGTGTAAGGGAACAAGCTGTGCTTGATGGTGATCGTAGTGAGCCAGCAAGACCTTATTGATCAGCTCATCAATTTCTGCCAGCAGGATTCTTTCTTTCGAATGATGAGTGTTAATAATATAATCAATCAGGTCTGGAACTTTCATTTCCGTCAGCCGTTCCACAGCCAGCACTTGTCCTTTGTTTGATTGTTTAGGTTGATTCACAATCTTATTATTCAGCAGTTCGATAAAGCTTTTTGATTCGATTCCCAGCTTCTGTATGGCCTCTTCCAAGGCATCCTTACCGCCGCAGCAGTAATCAATATGAAAGTCATTAAAGATCTCAACTGCTTCCGGATAGGCCTTAACAACATCGGTCACTTTCATTTTACCTGTAATCATATTCTCCTCCTCTTTTCTGAATTCTATGTTATTCAGAAACGTTTGTTTTTGTTTGTAAGGCCAGTATATCTGGAAAAGAGAATAAAAAGTGTGATTTAAATCATTATTTTAAAACTTTTTATTTTTATGTTTCATTATCAAAAATATCTCTTAAAATATCTTTGTTTTTGACTTGGATCTTACGATTCCCTTCTAACTCAATAGCGCCTTCTTTGCGAAGTTCACCAAGCTTTCTGCTTATGGTTTCTCTTCTGACATTAATATAAGCGGATATATCGTCTCTGGTCAATTCAATGGTTTCTCCCTTGATCCGGCTGCTTCTGAATAAAAGAAAACCAGCGACACGGGCCTTAGCATCGTTGACGGACAATAGCTGCACCAGCTCATTTGCCGCTGACAGCTTCTGTCCTACCACGTTTAATAGTTTGACTCCGATTTCAGGTTTTTTTAATATCAGTTCCTGGATATCCGTTAAGGAGATAAGACATACTCCGCATTCTCCCAGGGCAATGGCATTTGCTTCAAAGGCTTTTCCGCCGAATATGTTCTGCTCTCCATAGATATCACCTTCTGAAAGTATATCCAGAACGTATTCTTTTCCTTCCAGGGAATAGCGGCAGACCTTAACCTTTCCATAACGGATGACCAGTATTTTATCTGCCGGATCATACTCATGAAAAACCGTTTCCCCTCTTTTGTAATCCAGATGCCGGGTCCTTGATACCAGTTCCTTTTGCTCCTCAATAGAAAGGGGCTCAAAAAGAGGAATTTTTGAAGTGCATAATTTATTACAGCAACTACACTTAAGTTCCATGCCATTCTCCTTTCGGGTATTTGACTATTATATGGATAATTATATTATAATAAACAAAGAGAGTATGGCAAGAGGGATGGTGCTTTTATCTATGAAATGTGGTACCGGATGGTCCTGAAAAACGGCTGTTCCGGGGTGGAGAGCCGATAATTACCGGGCAGCAGATGCATCACATCAGGAATATCCTGTGCCTCCAGTGCAATGGCGCAAGAGGCGGAGGAGGGCGCACCGCCGCACAAAGTCATTCCAGGAGACAAAAATCCCCCTGAATACAAAACCAGGGCGGGTGCATCCGTCATTACTTTCAGGGTTCGTCCGGTCCTCCTATCCCGCAGGATGCAGGCCTTATGAATCTCTGCAGGCCGTTTTGCAGACCGCAGCGGACGGAACGATTGATTTCTGTTAAGGATGTAGGCATTATTGTATCCCCTGCCAATGGAAAGCTGCTCTTTGCAGACAGGGCTTTTAACAGAACGGATTAGGGATAGAAGCTGCCTGGGAGAACGGAAATCGAAAACGGAATCTGCGGCAGGAATGATATCAGCCGGCAGATGGTCCTTATTATTTATGCACACGTTATTTGCATATATCTGGACCTCCTGTTCAAGCCCGGAGACAGAAAAATTTCCAGATAGATTCCAGTAGGTGTGGTTGGACATGTTGATGTAGGTAGGAGCGTCCGTCACCGCGGTGTATTCTATGGTGAGCCAGTTGGTGTCTTCCAGGGTATATTTTACTTGATAGATCCTGTTGCCCGGATACCCATCTAAGCCGTCTGGCTGGACTGCAGACAGCAGGATAGAGGCCGATTCCAGGCTGGAAGCCACGGAAGTTACCTGCCAGAGTTTGGCTGATAAGTTATTTATTCCTCCGTGGAGTTGGTTCTTCCCGTCATTTTTTGAAAGCTGGTAAATTTGTGGTCCTACAGGAAGTAAGGCTTCCCCAATTCTTCCTGCATTTGGCCCAAGGGTGGCTCCTGCATAGCAGATACAGCTTTCATATGGTTCCATATTCTCAAAGCCCAGGGTGATTGGATGTTCCCTGCCGCTTTCATCTTTTATGGCAATCTGTAGAATGGCCGCTCCAAGCGCCGTTACGGAAACCGTCATGCCCAGGCTGGTGCTCATATCATAAACCGCATAAGCGGTTCCCGCCTGATTCCATAATTCTCTGGTTTTGATTTTCATACATATGTCCTCCATTAAAACCAGTATAAGGATTTGTCCATGAAAGGGAAAGGGCATAAAAATAGAAGAGCAATTTTTCAAAATGACAGAGCAAGAGAAAGCAATGGAATCCAAATAATTAACGGTCCGGAAGAACAGGTGCAAAAAGAGAGCCCAGGTGCAATTTGTGGTAAAAAAGAGGATTGATGGCAAAATTTTGAACGGAAGCAGGCCGTTTCATCATATAGGAAGGAGGGACCGTGATAAATGAGAGCAATTTTTCGCAATGATAGAGCAAACCTACATAATGATGAATTTTGTTTCAATGATATAATGAACTTATTAAAACAGAAAGCTGGAATAAAAAGAGGAGGTAAGACATGGGGAGCGTATTGGAATTCCAGAATATATCCAAATATTTTCCCGGAGTAAAGGCGTTGGACCAGGTATCCTTTCAGGCGCATTCCGGGGAGGTTCTGGCATTTTTAGGGGAAAACGGGGCCGGCAAGTCCACCCTGTTAAAGGTGCTCAATGGGGATTACCAGCCTACCGGGGGAAAATATCTCCTTGATGGATTTGAGAAGCATTTTCAATCTCCTCATGAGGCCATTGAGGAAGGGATTTCCGTCATATATCAGGAGCGGCAGATTCTATTGGAATTATCCGTGGCGGAGAATATTTATCTGGGAAGAATGCCTGCGAGCAGGCTGGGATTCATCGATATCCGTAAGGCAAATGAGATGACTGCAAAAATCATAGAGGATTTTGGCCTTCCCATCAGTCCAATTACTAAGGTAAAGGATTTAAGTATCGCCTATCAGCAGATGGTGGAGATTATGAAGGCCTATTCCAGAGAAAATCTAAAGGTGATCTGCTTTGATGAGCCTACGGCCTCCCTGTCGGATTCGGAGATCGAATCTTTATTTAGGATCATTGGGAAGTTAAAGGAAGAGGGAAAGATCATCATCTATGTATCCCACCGCATGGACGAGCTTCGGAGGATTACGGATAAAGTGGCAATTTTTAAAGACGGGCGCTACGTGACCACGGTGGAGACAGGAGCGGTGCCGGAAGCGGAACTGATCCGAATGATGGTGGGCCGAGACCTGGGGGATATTTACAGAAGCTTAGATAAGAACAAAGTGATTGGAGATGTACTTCTGGAGGTGAAAAACTTATCCTCGGACTATGTAAAAGAAAATTCCTTTGTGCTGCGAAAAGGAGAGGTATTAGGCTTTTCCGGTCTTGTAGGAGCGGGAAGAACGGAACTTATGAGGGCCATCATTGGAGCTGACGAGGTAAAAGGCGGTGAGATCTATCTGGAAGGAAAGAACATACGCAACCGCTCTCCTCATGAAGCCATGGAGCATGGGATTGTTCTGGTGCCGGAGGATCGGAAACTTCAGGGGATTCTTTCAAATTTAAGCGTCAGCGATAATATGAACATTGCCATGCTGGATACCAATTCCAACAGGCTGGGGTTTGTAAACGGAGAGAAGGAAGAGGAGCTGGCACAAAAGGGAATCCAGGATTTTAAGATCAAGACTCCGTCTCCTGACAAAAAGATCGTGGAGCTTTCCGGCGGAAACCAGCAGAAATGTATTGTGGCCCGCTGGATCAGCACGAATCCAAAGGTGCTCATTCTGGATGAGCCGACCAAGGGAATTGACGTAGGCGCCAAGTCAGAGTTTTATCATATGATCTGTAAATTTGCCAAGGAAGGACTGGGGATCATTCTGATATCCTCTGAGCTTCCTGAGGTCATTGGTCTGTCGGACCGGATTATTGTTATGAAATCACTGAGAATCACAGGAGAAATAGCGGCGGAGGAAGCGACCGAAAGCAAGCTTCTGAGCCTTGGTATGATTGGGGAGGTACAGGAATAATGGGAACAAATAAGAAAAGCAGAATCAAAATAAATGGTGACAAGATCGTACTGCTTGCGGCAATCGTGGTGGTATTTGGGCTTTTTACCTCTCTGAATAAGAACTTTCTTTCGGTTACGAACTTAATCAATATTCTTGTGGCGGCTTCCCTCGTAGGGCTGGTGGCTGTGGGCCATACATATTTAATCATTGCAGGACAGAATGACTTGTCCCCTGGCTCTGTGGCTGCGTTTTCCGGCGTTATGGCGGCTCTTTTAGTAGGCAAGGGAGTTCCTTTCGGGGTTGCGCTGATTCTTACCATCGGCTGCGGGATCCTCATCGGATTTTTCAATTCCTTTATGGTGAACCGGATTCATCTGGAGGCCTTTATTGCAACCCTGGTGACCCAGTCCATTATCAGAGGCTTTGCCTATATCATATGCGGCGGAAAGCCGGTTTCCATCAGCAACAGGACCTTTCTTATCCTGGGAAAAGCAAGGATCTTAAATATTCCCCTTTCCGTATGGATTATGGTGATCTGTATCATAATCTTTGGCATCATACTTTCCAAAACGAAATTCGGAAGAAGCGTATATGCCATCGGCGGCAGCATGGAAGCTGCCAGGCTTGCAGGATTAAATCCCAAAAGAATCATTACCACCTGTTATGTAATGATGGGAATCCTCTGCTCCATCGGCGGGATCATCTTTGCGGCCCGTATGAATTCCGGCCAGCCTGCGGCTAATGTGAACCTGGAATTTGATGCTATTACGGCGGTTATTCTGGGCGGTGTTTCTTTCATCGGCGGAGTTGGAAATATGGGAGGAACCATTCTTGGAATCATACTAATCCAGTCCTTTAACACAGGTCTTACTATGGTAAATGTCCCCAGCTTCTGGCAGTTTGTGGCAAAGGGAGGGCTTCTCTTATTCGCCCTGGCAACAGACTATTTAAGAAAACAGAAAAGAGAGCGGGATTTACTGGCAGCATCCATGAAGAATTTATAACGTTCCAAAGGAAACCGTCAGGTTTTCTGAAGATAGAGCAAAAATTAAAACAGGAGGGTTTAAATCATGAAAAAAACAGCAGCGATTATTTTGGCAGCAGCAATGGCAATGGGGTTAACAGCCTGCAGCGGATTTGACGATGAAAAGCCGGCGGAAACCACGACAGCAGGTACGGCAGAGACAACAACAGGCGGGACCCAGACGGAAGCAGGGGCAAAGGGTGTCGTTTATGGAATCTACAAGGCCGGGGATCAGACATGGTTCATTGACGAAGGGGCAGCGGCTCAGAAGGCAGTGGAAGAAAAGGGCGATGAATTTATCTATGTGGATGCAAAAATGAATCCGGAAGAATACTTAAAGGCCATTGACAATGCCATTGCAAATAAGGCAAAGGGAATCGTTACCTGTATCCCGGACCAGACCATGTCTCAGGCCGTGGTTGATAAATGCAAGGAAGCTGGCATCCCGATTGTATCTGCCGATGATGCGCTCCAGACGGAGGCAGGAGAAAAGATCGCTCCATGGGTGGGCATTAATGCATACGTAATCGGACAGGCCAACGGCCAGTGGCTGGCGGATTATGCCAATAAAAATAATCTGGCAGAAGATCCGGAATGTGGGCTGATGATTCTGACTATGGATACAGTTTCCTCCTGTGTTCCCAGGGCTGAAGGAGAATATGACAAGTTTACGGAAGTTTACCCTGATTTTCCGAAAGAGAGGATTTATAAAGCCGATCATGACGGGACTACAGATAAGGGAAATGTAGCTGCGACATCAGTCATTACCGCCCATCCGGAAATCAAAAAGTGGCTGGTAACGGGAGCCAATGAAGAAGGTACGATCGGTGCAGTCCGTGCTTTGGAAAGCGCAGGATTAGATGCCAATGCAACTGCAGTAGGCCTTGGAGCTTATATGGCAAAAGATGAGTGGAACAACAAGGGAGCCGACGGAACCTGCATGAAGGCAGCAGCTTATTTCTCCTCTGATTCGGTAGGAGCAGGCTCGGTCAATGTATTATACGATGTGATCAGCGGAAAAGAGGTTCCTATAGAGACAGCCGTAGATGCGGTGATTGTTACCCCGGAAAATTATAAGGAAGTGATGGGGAAAGCAGCGGAATAAACCGATTGCCCGGTGATGAAAAAAAGCAGCCTCTGCAATGCAGGGGCGCTTTTTTCAGTTCCTGATAGAAAAACGGTATTCGGAAGGCGTGATTCCCGTCACTTTTTTAAAGGTGGTGCAAAAGCTGCTTTCACTGGTAAAGCCTGTGCTGAAGCATATGTCCTTGATGGAGATGTCCAGGGACTTTAAAAGGAACTTGGCATTGTTAACCCTGGCGGCGATCACATATTCGTGAGGTGAAAATCCGGATTCCTTTTTAAAAAGCCGGCTGAAATAAAAGGGGCTTAAGGAAGCCTGATCCGCCAGATCCTTTAGGGTAAGGGGATCGGTCAGATGTTCGTTGATGTAGGCAATGGTGTCCTCAATGATGCTGGAAGAGACGTTTTCTGAGCGCTCAAAGTCCCTGTTAACCAAAAGCTCTGTTAATATATTAACGATGTAATTGTTCAGCCAGGCCTCTTTGATGGAAATACACTCCCGAAACTGCAGATAAATTTTGTGCAGATATTTTTCCAGGCGGTAGGTATCCCTCAGGGTAATGACCGGAGGGCCGCCATCCAGGATTGCATCATAATATCCTGCCGCACCTATGCCGTCAAAATGGAGCCATTCCGCTTCCCAGCCCGTTGTCGTCCAGTAGGCGTGAGGCTCAAAACAGTTTAGTATCACTACCTGCCCTTCGCCTGCATGAAAGACTCGTCCGCCTGTTTCAACCTGGCATTCTCCTCTCCGGATGAACATGATGAGGAAGCTGTCATAGGAATTCCGATGAAGGGAATATCCGGTTTCATACCGGAAAAGTCCCATGTTGATGGGATATAAGAAAATTCTTTTTGCCAGGGCACTGGGCGTATAAACATAATAATCCGACCCTGAGATGACCCCGCGCTCTGTAGACAGCATATATGGGCCCTCCTTTCTTTTTATGAAACCATTATAGAGAATAAACGGTAATTCGTCAATAAAATTAGAGCAATTTTTATAAACTAGTAAGCAACTAAAGCTAATGAAAACCATGATAAAAGATTATATAGTATAGGCAAGAACTTAAAAGGAGGTCTAAGAATGGAAGCAGTAAAAATATGGGAGGAGTCCATCGTCATACCCACTTATGAGGTGGGGGAAGCGGATAAAAATCCGATGTTTCTGGAAAGCCGTGTTTATCAGGGAAGCTCAGGAAAAATTTACCCTTATCCTACCATTGAAAAGATCCATGATACCAGGACGGACAAAGCCTATCAGGCAGTCTGGCTGGAAAATGAATACTTAAAGGTAATGATACTCCCGGAGCTTGGCGGAAGAATCCAGCGGGCCTTTGACAAAACGAATCAATATGATTTCGTCTATTACAACCACGTCATAAAACCCGCCCTGGTAGGGCTCTGCGGACCCTGGATCAGCGGCGGGATTGAATTTAACTGGCCCCAGCACCACCGGCCGACCACTTATTCCCCTGTGGATTATATGCTGTTAGAACATGAGGATGGTTCTAAAACCTGCCGGGTCTGTGATGTGGACCAGATGTACGGAACCAAGGGGGAGGCCAGTTTCACCCTGCATCCCGGTAAAGCTTATATCGAGATAAAGGGCCAGCTTTACAACCCCACGCCAATGCCCCAGACCTTTTTATGGTGGGCAAACCCGGCGGTTCCGGTCAATGATTACACTCAGTCCATCTTCCCGCCGGATGTCCATGCCGTTATGGATCATGGGAAAAGGGATGTATCCCGTTTCCCCATTGCCACGGGAGTTTATTATAAGCATGATTACAGTGAAGGTATTGATATTTCCCGCTATAAGAATATTCCGGTACCTACCTCTTACATGGCTGAAAAGAGTGAGTTTAACTTTGTAGGAGGATATGATTACCAGGTGGGGGCGGGAATTCTTCATGTGGCAGACCATCACATTTCGCCAGGAAAGAAGCAGTGGACCTGGGGCTGCGGGGATTTTGGAAAGGCCTGGGACCGGAATCTGACCGATGAGGACGGTCCTTACATTGAGCTGATGACCGGAGTTTACACGGATAATCAGCCGGATTTCACCTGGTTAAAGCCAATGGAGGAAAAAACCTTTACCCAGTATTTCATGCCTTATAAGGCCGTTGGCCCCGTAAAAAACGCCTCCATCCATGCCGTCATAAACCTGGAGACAAGGGAAAATGAGATCCATATAGCTGCATACGGAACCCAGGAGTACCCTGATGCGAGGATTCTGCTGACTTACGGCAAGGAGACGCTTCTTAATGAAACCACCCTTCTTTCTCCAGTCCATACTTATGAAAAGACGCTGCATACCGGAGTGGAGGATGAGACAAGGCTGACTCTTAAAGTACTTTCCGGGGAAAGGGAGCTGGTTTCCTACACCCCATTAAAGAAGAAGGTTCCAACGCTTCCAAGCCCTGCAAAAGCGGCCGATGATCCGGAAAAGATCATGACAAATGAAGAGTTATATCTTACCGGGCTTCATATCGAGCAGTACCGCCATGCGACTTACAGACCGGATCCTTATTACATAGAAGGGCTAAAAAGGGATCCTGAAGATATCCGCATCAATAATGCCTATGGCTCCCTGCTCATGCGCAGAGGCTGCTTTGAGGAGGCAGAGGAGCATTTCAGGAAGGCGTTAAAACGGGCTGTGAGAAAAAATCCCAACCCTTATGACTCTGAGCCTTACTACAATCTGGGCCTGGCGCTTTTGTATCAGGGGAAGATTGAGGAAGCCTTTGATGCCTTTTATAAGGCCACGTGGTCAGGGGAGCAGCAGGAAATGAGTTTTTATTATCTTTCCTGCATCGAATCTATGAGAGGAAATTATGAAAGTGCTCTGGAATTTGTGGAAAAGGGACTGGTGAGAAATTCACATAATGTAAAGGCCAGAGCATTAAACGTCTATCTCTTACGCAGGCTGGACAGGACGGCAGAAGCCAGGGCTCTCATTGAGGAGAATTTGGAGGTGGACTCTTTTGACTATATATCCCGTTTGGAAGCAGCATATCTGGAGCCAGGACGTCAGGAGGAAATCCGGTTGGAGATAAGCCGGATGGCCAGAGGCTTTCACGAAAATTACTTAATGGCAGCCAGACATTATGCAGAATTCGGTGCATACGAAGACGCCGTCCAGACCCTGGACCAGTGTTCCGCAAAATGGCCCATGCTTTATTATTATAAAGCCTATTATCTGAAGCTTATGGGAAAAGACGGATCGGAAGCTTTAAAAGAAGCTTTAAAGCAGGCGGAGGGGTGCAGCACGGATTACTGTTTCCCTAATAAGCTGGAGGACATCTCCGTGCTTAAGTTTGCGGCGGAAAAGAATCCGGAAGGAGCCAACGCCAATTATTATCTGGGTAATTTATATTATGATAAGCTTCAGTACCATACTGCCATTTCTTATTGGGAGCAGTCTGCCCGTTTAAATCCCATGTTCCCTACCGTGTGGAGAAATTTATCACTGGCTTATTACAACAAAGAAAAGGACAGGGAAAAGGCAAGAAAGGCCATGGAAAAGGCCTATGGCCTGAACATGGACGATGCAAGGATCTTTTTGGAATTGGATCAACTTTATAAAAAGCTGGATATGCCTGTGGCAGAACGTCTGGAAAAATATGAAGCTGCAAGAGATGTATTTATGAAACGTGACGATCTGATGATTGAGTATGCAACACTTTTAAATCTTTCGGGACGTTACGGAGAGGCTTATGAATTCATTATGAGCTATAAATTCCATCCATGGGAAGGCGGAGAAGGAAAAGTGACCGCCCAGTATGTGGTCTCCCTTGTGGAGCTGGCCAGGCAGGCTATGGAAGCAAAAGAATGGGGCAGGGCAGAAGAATACCTGACAAATGCCCTGAAGTATCCGGAGAATCTGGGAGAAGGAAAGTTAGAAGGAACTAAAGACAATCATATCAATTATTATATGGGTGTGGTCATGGAGAATCTGGGAAAGACTGAGGCAGCAAGAGCCTGTTATGAAGCGGCCAGTGTGGGAACGGATGAACCGGCAGGCATGATGTATTACAATGACCAGCCTGCAGATATGATTTATTACCAGGGGCTCGCTAAGGAAAAGCTGGGAAAACCGGTGGAGGCCAGGGCCAGGTTCTATAAGCTGCTGGATTACGGAGAACAGCATATGTTCGATAACATGAAGATTGAATATTTCGCCGTATCCCTGCCCGATTTCCTGATTTATGAAGATGACCTGGATAAGAAAAACAAAGCCCATTGCAACTATCTTATAGGGCTTGGAAAAATGGGGCTTGGAGATATAAATGGGGCGAAGGAAGCTTTCATGGAGACCATACGTCTGGATAATGCTCATTTAAATGCGATCAGGTATATAAATATGATATAAAATGGAGACAGAAAAGCACTGGGAGGAAGAGATGTTTTTATAACATCTCTTCCTCCTTCTTTCTTTTATTTTTTGGTTTTTAAGTTCCTCAACAGCTATAACGACCCGTCCTCTTATTTACAATTTACTAAATTATGATATAATGGGAATACTTCACAAAGAAAAAGCTTCATAAAATGAGGAGACCCCGATTGACAGGCAATCGGGGCAATTATGAAAAATCTATGTGCAATTTGACGATTAAATCAATTTGGCTCATATATTTTCTATGTATTTAGTATAAAAAATATATATGAACGGAATATGAACGACCTGTAAACACATTATGAAAAAAGGAGGAAAGTATGGGAGATAATTATAAGAACAGAAAGACTATCGTAATAGGCCATAAAAATCCAGATACAGATTCCATCTGTTCTGCCATCTGTTATGCAAATTTAAAAAGAAAGCTGACCGGAGAAGAATATCAGCCAGGAAGGGCTGGTCACGTCAATGAGGAGACACAATTCGTGCTCCATTATTTTGAAGTGGAAGCGCCGGAGCTTGTGGAAAATGTGAAGACACAGGTCCGTGATATCGATATTCGTAAGACAAGGGGTGTAAAGAAAAACCTGTCCTTAAAAAAGGCCTGGAAACTGATGCAGGAAGCAAATGTA
>DEYX01000082.1 GCA_002365025.1 Hungatella sp. UBA3147
ACGACGCTCTTCCGATCTGAAATGCAATGGTGGTCGCCGCATTTCCCAGATACCCAACGCCCTGGCCGATAAATATCTGGTCAACAATATTGTAAATCGAATTTACCAGCATGGCGACAATCGCCGGAAGTGCAAACTGCATCAGCAAATGTCCCACTGGTTTATATCCCAGGGGGTTCTCCCCCTGCTTTATCCTGTCTTGTTCCATAAAATGTTCTATTCCTTTCCTTTTTGCTCTACGATGTGATCGAGAGCATTGCAGGCCATGCGGATGAGCAACTGCTCCGCCGCATCACGTTCCTCTTTGGTAAACCCTTTTAATATAATATCCGCCCACTCATTTACGCTTTCCAAGGTCTTACCCACGACAGCTGCCGCTTTGTCCGTAACATAAATCCTCCGGATGCGTTTATCCTCCTGTGCCATTTCCGTCACAACATATCCTTCTTCTTCCAGCTTCTTAACCGCGCGTGTGGCAGTGGCCTTGTCGTAATGTCCAAAAGAAGCCAGCTCATGCAGACTCATACCAGGTTTTTTAAAAATCTGCAATAAAAAAAACTGTTGTCCACAGCCTATCTGATAAGTAGATAATTGATTTGCAAAATACGTATTATTTAGTCTCTGGATAATCGAGATATATTTCCCGATTTCCTTGTGCTCGCACATGATTTCCACCTCCAAGCCTATTGGACGTCATTTCATCTTTTTTAGGATGATAAACAGCATAACATAAAGTGGTTGCATTCGCAACTTTTTTTTATTAATACAAAAAAAGCGATACCGATTTCTTAAAACCGGTACCGCCTGTCATTATTACTTGTTACTTTGTTTTAAAAATCTCGCAGGTTTTCCTGCATGCAGCCTCCGTAGCCGCACAGCCGCCAAGGGAAGTTTCCCTTAATTCAAATGGGATCGAACGCCCCACCATCATCATGGTGTCTACCGTCTGATCAAATGGTATGAACTGCTCTACTCCTGATAATGCCATTTCTGCACATACCAGTGCGTTGGAAGCTCCCAGGACATTACGGCTCTGGCAGGGATACTCCACCAGACCGGCTACCGGATCACAGACCAGCCCTAAGAGATTCACGATTGCTGAGGAAGCCGCATCCATGCACTGCTTTGGCGTTCCGCCCATGATTTCCGTTGCCGCCGCCGCAGCCATTGCAGAAGCAGCGCCAACCTCAGCCTGACAGCCGGCCTGTGCTCCAGCCACGGTAGCATTCCGCATAATCAGATAGCCCACCGCACTTGCTGTAAAAAGGCCATCAATGATCTGTTCGTGATCTAAGGAAAATTCTTCTTCCAAAGCAAGAAGCAGTCCAGGCAGAACTCCGGAACTTCCTGCCGTGGGTGCCGCTACTATAAGGCCCATGGAAGCATTTATTTCCAGAACAGCCAGAGAATAGGTGATCGCCTTGGACAGCATGCTTCCGCATATGGATTTTCCTGATCGCCTTCTGTTTCGAACCTTTGCAGCTTCTCCTCCGATCAATCCGCCGATAGAAGCCACCGGCTCATCTAACGGCTTATGACAGGCTTCCTTCATGATCCGGTAAGCTTCTTTCATCCGGCTTATGGTCTCCTCCGGATCGGCACCGAACTCACTGGCTTCCCGTTTCCGCATCACTTCTGAAATCCGGCAGTGATTTTCCTCACACAATTTCAATAATTCACTTCCTGATATAAAGTCCATAAAAGCCTCCTAAACCTGTATAAGCATAACATCTTCTACTTTTGGGTGCTGCCGCAGCTTATCCAGCAATTCCTGTGGGATTTCCTCATCAGATTCCACCACAGAATAAGCAGTCGCCCCTTTCTGTTCCCGAAACAGGCGCATGAAAGCAATATTTACATTGCGTTCACTTAAACTGGTGGCAATATAGGCCACCATGCCAGGATAGTCCAGGTGGCGTATAACCAGTGTGGAATATTCCCCGGTAAAGTCTACATCAATACCGTTGATCCTGATAATTTTAACTTTACCGCCTCCTAGGGAGACACCGCGGACCGATATCGTTCCCCCCTTTTCTCCAGACACATGGATCTCTACTGTGTTTGGATGAACTTCTGTTTCTTTTTCATCCACTTGAAAGGAATACTTTATCCCGCATTCATCAGCTAACTGGAAGGAATTTTTAATTCTTAAATCATAAGTCTCAAACCCCAGGATGCCGCCGAGAAGCGCACGGTCGGTTCCATGGCCTTTGTAGGTCTTTGCAAAAGAACCGTACAAAACAAACTCCACTTCGCGAATGGGTTGGTTGAACATTTTTTTAACCAGAAGAGCAATTGCCACAGCACCCGCAGTATGGGAACTGGATGGCCCTACCATATTAGGACCTATTACTTCAAAAATACTGATAGACGGCATAAACAGCCTTCTCCTTTCGCAATTACCTTAACCTTTGTTATCTTTCTTAATATATTTGTGGTAATACAAATCAACCAGCGCACTGATCGCATTATCTCCGGATACGTTACATGCAGTTCCAAAGCTGTCCTGTGCAATATACATTGCCTGAAGAAGGCTGGCAATATCTCCTACTGCAGGGATTCCGACAATCGGGAAGAATGGAGTCGCCGTAAAAATAGAACCACCCGGTGCACCCGGAGATGCAACTAAAGCTACTCCCAGCACACAGATAAACGGGAACAGGGTAAGGAATCCATGAGGCATGCCGTAAATGAGCAGAGTTGCGGTCACACAGCAGGTAATTGTAATCATGGAACCTGCCATATGAATGTTAGCGCAAAGCGGAACTACAAAGTTACGGATTTCTTCTGAAATACCATTGCTTTCCGCACACTTAATATTAACCGGAATGGTAGCCGCAGAAGACTGGGTACCAATCGCAGTCAGATAACCTGGTAACTGGTTCTTTAACATGGTAAACGGATTTCTTTTTGTCAATAAACCTGCAAAGGTAAAGGCTGCAAGCAGATAGATTAAATGAAGCAGTATCACGATCACGAATACCTTCCAAAGCACTGACATAATCGCGAAGGTAGTTCCCTGATACGTCATCTTGGCAAAGGTTCCGCAGATATACAAAGGAAGAATTGGAATGATCACCCGGTTCAGTACCTTTGTAATGATCTCGGAAAATTCTTTGATCACATGATACAGGGCATCTCCGATTTCTTTGCCCCGCATGGTGCTGATGCATACCCCAAGTACAAAGGCCAGTACAACAGCAGCCGTTGTTTCCAGTAACGGTGTGATGGTCAGGGTAAAATATCCGCTGATGGCCTTGTCACTTGCAGAAGCAACCTTCGCAATTACTTCTTCATTCACAAATGAAGGAAAAAACGTACTGGCTACCGCATATGCTGCACTTCCTGCCAGCAATGTGGAAGCATAGGAAATCGCTGCGGTAAATGCCAGCAGCTTTCCGGCACCCTGAGATAAGTCCGCGATTCCCATAGTAACAAAAGCCACTACCATAAGCGGGATAATAAACATTAAAAACTGTTTAAATAAAACTGATACCGTAATCAATATCGAAGTTACAAAACTGGGACAGTACATACCAATTAAAATACCAATGATAATTGCAATAATCAGCCTTGGTACCAGCCCCAGCTTCTTTCTCTTTTTACTTTCCTCCATATCAATACCTTCCTTTCATACAATAAAATAAATTTTATTGTATTCACTTATATGATGTAATTTATTTTATCATAGATACTTCTTAATTGCAATATCATTATGTTTTTTTGACAAATAGACAAAAAAATCTGCAGGTTTTTTGTCATTTTACACAAAAACCTGCAGAGCTTTTCATTATTAATCTATTTCACTGTATTAATGTTTATTCGTTCTTTTTTTCTGTAGTTACTCCTACATTCCGAATGTGCATATACACGGTGTTTTTAGATATTCCCAGATAGTCCGCTACCTTTACTACCGCATCTTTCATGGTAAAAACCCCTTGTTGATGCAGGGAATTAATGATTTCCTTATTTTTAAGGGACGGAAGTATCCCTTCATCTGCCAATACCGTTTTCCGGACCTCCTGGACTTTGCTGAAAATTAATTCATCCACATTTTTAGCAAAGGTTTCAGTTTTAACCAGGGAATGAGTAGATATTGCGGGGATATAGCTGGTCAGAACCTCAGAAAAACCTGTATTCAGATAAAAATTGATACACAAAAGGCCGATGATTCGTTTTTCCTCCCCCCGCACCACAATGGTAGAGGATTTTAATGGTTCTCCTTTTTTGTTCTTGGTAAAATAGGAGATGTAACTTTTCTCGCCATCCTTTTCAATTTCTTCCAGCATCTGAAGGGCCAGGTCCGTAATCGGCATTCCTTCCGTACGTCCTGTGTGGTGTCCATTGATGATTTTAATGACGGAATGCTCCGTATCCTCCAGACTATGAAGCACCATCTCATAGCCTCCCCCCAGATAATCAGCAAGCCCTTCCATCATGATCTTATAGGATTCCAGTATAATTCGGTCAATCAGTGTCAAGTGTACATTATAATCCTTCATTGTATTCATCCCCTACATTCATTTTTTTTAAGGAATCATGCATTATTTTTAGGAATTATAGCATGCTGTAAAATATTTTTCAATAAAAAGGCTGATTACTTAACAGTAATGTAATTTATTACATTAAAAAAAGACCAGGCAAGTGCCTGCCTGGACTTTTTTCTTTATTCTGGTTTTTTATTGATAAAGATAAGGAAAGAGGCAAAATCCCCTGATTCTCTAAAAAGGCGGTTTCTGTCAATGGGAATACCGGCGTACATAAGCTCGCTTCCATAGTATTCCCCGGTCTCTCCCGGCAGGGAAACTTTATAAAGCATATCCTCGCAAAGCCCCTGGAGCTTTAACCGCAGCCAGCCTGCATTGGCCGGATTCAAAACCTGATAATAAGCGGCGATTGCCTGTTCCAAATCTTCTGATACTGCCATCCATGCCGTATCATTTCCTTCAAATGGACTTTTTAACCGGTAAAACGTTCCCTGGTGTAAAAGTTTCCGGTACTTCTTATAGCATGCAATCTGCTGCTTTACCGTCTCTATTTCCTCGGGAGACAGATGATTCAAATCCAGTTCATATCCAAAAGCCCCGAAAATCGCTACATTTCCCCTGGAATCCAAAGGCGTTATTCTGTGAATCTGATGGTTGGGAACTGCAGAGACATGGGCTCCGATGCTGGATATGGGATAAACCATGGTAGTTCCGTACTGGATCTTTAGCCGGTCCATGGCATCCGTATTGTCACTGCACCATGCCTGGGGAGCAAAGTACAGCATTCCAGGGTCAAACCTGGCCCCTCCGCTGGCACAGGATTCAAACAGGATCTCCGGGAAGTCCCTGGTGAGCCGGGTATATAAGTCATAAACTCCCAGGATAAATTTATGCATCACCATCCCCTGTCCTTCGGGGGAAGTTCCTCTGGAGTAGCATTCCGTCAGGTACCGGTTCATGTCCCACTTGATATAGGAGATTCTTGCATTGGCAATAATATCCTTTAACATGCCGTAAACTGCATCAACAATTTCCTTTCTTGAAAAATCAAGAACATGCTGATTTCTGCTGGGCGTTTCATAGCGGCCGGGAACGGACAGGATCCAGTCTGGATGGGCCTCGTAAAACCGGCTGTCTTTATTAACCATCTCCGGCTCGATCCACAGACCGAATTTTAAACCCAGAGCCTCCACCTTCTCAGAAAGTCCGGAAATTCCTTCCGGCAGTTTATTCCGGTTCACTTGCCAGTCTCCCAGGCCCCTGTGGTCATTACTTCGTTCGCCAAACCAGCCGTCATCAAGAACAAACAGCTCCACGCCCGTTTCCTTCGCCTTTTTGGCAATGGCGAGAATCTTTTCTTCGTTAAAATCCATATAGGTTGCTTCCCAGTTGTTCAAAAGCACCGGTCTTTCCCTGTCTCTCCAATACCCTCTCGCAAGCCGGGTCCTGTATAAGCGGTGGAAGATCTGGCTCATAAAAGAAAGCCCCTGCTCCGAATAAACCATCACAAGCTCCGGAGTCTGGAAGGATTCCCCCGCTTTTAAAGGCCATTCAAAGGTATCCGGATGAATTCCCATGAGCACCCGGGTGGTATCATGGGTGCAGACTTCTACCTGGCCTAAGAAGCTGCCGCTGTACACAAGGCTGAAGCCATATACCTGGCCGCTGTTCTCCGTAGTCTCTTTTCTTGCAAGGGCCAGGAATGGGTTGTGCTCTGCGCTGCTGATCCCTCTCATGCTGTAGATGGACTGTATACCCTGTTCCAGGGAACGCCTCTTCAAATACCGCTCCCTGGACCATGCCCCGGAAAGCTGAATCATCTCATAATCACAATCCGGCAGGTCTATAGCTCCGCTCATTGCCGTTAAGAGGACGATTTCCTCCTTGCCATGATGGTCAAAACGGGCATGCCTTGTAAGAACCGGCATCTCTTCATAGATCGTATAGGAAAGAATCAGATCCGTATCCATCACATCATCATGAAGGGTAATCTCCAGGGTGGCAGCCTCCCTCTCCTCTTCCACGTAGGTGGCAGGAAGAGGCTCTATGGAGTGCTTCCCCTCAAAGATCCGGTGGGACGCATAAGTAAAGTTAGTGATCCTGCTGCCATTCTCCAGCCTGACGATGCAGGCACCATACCGGTAATCCCCTGTTCCATAAGCAGGATATTCCTGCTTCGTATATTGGAGACATAAGCTGACCGGTTCCGGACAGCTTATGGCGGCATGGGCGCGCTCTCCTGTCTCAAGGAGATATGCATAGGACTCCCTGTCCGTAATCCGTTTCCCATAGTACAGATTTCCCAGTTGGCCATTGGCCATGATCTGAATGATATAACTCATGGACTGGTTATACAGGTGGAACTGTTTCGCTTGTTCATGATAAATGATAGACATAATTCATACTCCTTTTATAATTTTCCTCCGGATGTAGCAATTCCTTCTATAAACTGTTTCTGGAATATCAGATAAATGACAATCATGGGGATACAGGCCAGTAGGGATGCTGCCATAAGCTCCGGATAATTTGTTTCAAACTGTCCCTGCAGCTTTGCAAGGGCGGCAGACAGGGGCATGGTATTTTGCTCTGTGTTGACCACCAGAGGCCACATCAGCTCCTTAAATCCAAACAGCGCGGTAAAGATACCCAGAGCCACCATGGAGGATTTTGTAAGGGGGGCCATTACATAAAGAAAGGTCTGGCCGATATTGCAGCCGTCAAGCCTGGCCGCCTCCTCTAAGGAAGAGGGAAGCCCCATATAAGCCTGCCTTAATAAAAAGGTTCCAAAGGCTGTCACGAGACCAGGAAAAAGCAGGCCAAAGGAGGTATTTAACATTCCAAGCTTACTCACCATTAAGTATTGAGGAATAATAAAGATCTGGGATGGCACCATCATCTGAAACAAAACCAGGGAAAAGGCCAGATTCTTTCCCTTAAAGTGAAGGCGTCCAAAAGCATATCCTGCCATGGTTGCAGTAAGCACCGCACAAATGACCCGTTCTACAATAAGCATTAACGTATTCCAGTACAGCCTTAAAAAGTTCATTTTGCTTATAATGGATAAAAATGCTTCCTTTCTCCATACCGTAGGAAAAATGATAAACGGATTCATCTGAGTTGCCTCCGATGTGCTTTTAAAGGCCGTTAAAAACATCCACAAAAAGGGAACCAGCATAATGACAGACCCGATTGTAAGAATGAAGTAAACGATGGCTGATTTAATTTTTCTACTCTTATCCATAATTCTCCTCCCTAACTGTAGTTCACCCATTTTTTCTGACAAATCATCTGAATCATTGTGATCAGAAGGATTACCATAAGAAGCAGCATGACAATGGAAGAGCCGTATCCCTTGTTTCCTTCTATAAACGAGTATTTATAGAAAAGGTACACCAGGGACTGGGTCTTTACCAGCGCCGGGTTGCTTTTTCCCATCATCATATAGATGCTGTCAAACACCTGCATGGCCCCTATGACTCTGGTCACTGTCACAAAAAACATGGTGGGTGATATTAAGGGCAATGTAATCGTAAAAAACTGGCTGATCCCGTTTGCTCCGTCAATCTGCGCCGCCTCATAATAGTCTTTGGGTATTTCCTGGAGGCCTGCAAAAAACAGTACCATATTATAACCGATCACAGACCAGATCCCTACGATGGCCACAGAGATAAATGCGATATTGGGATTAGAGATCCAGTTAACTCCGGAAAGTCCTGTCCCGCGAAGCAGATGATTAAGCAGTCCGAATTCCGAATTATATAGCCATCTCCAAACCATAGCCACCGCTGCAGGAGCGGCTACCATTGGCAGGAAATAAATGGTCCTCCATATTGAGCGCCCCCGGATTTTCCCATTTAAAAAAACGGCTAGCACAAGGGCAATGGCAATGGAAAACGGTACCTCTACCAACGCATATTTACATGTGTTCCACAAAGCCTGCCATACAGTCCCATCACTAAAAAGCTTATCGTAATTGTCAAAGCCAATAAATACATTGCCTTTGCCAAAAGCCCCTGTTTTGAAAAAGCTCTGATAAATGGTCTGAAAAATAGGGATGATGTTTAATATAATAAGCCCTGCCATGGTGGGCAGCAAAAACATCCACCCCCACAAAAATTCACTTCTCTCCCGCCTTGATACCTTTGACTTTCTGTTCATGCAGACCCTCCGTATTTCTTTGTCAAGCGGATATTCGCAATCCGCTTCACCACTTGATTCGGTTAAAAAGGGGGAGGCGCTTTAAAAGCCTGCCTCCCCAGCCCCTCCTATTCTTGTGCCAGCATGGCATTCATTTCCTGAGCAATGTCCTTGCAGACATCCTCCACGCTCTTGGCTCCGGTCCATGCATCAATTAATTTTTCATAGCTCATATTGTTCCAGGCAACCGTTGATTTAGAGTATGGCCTGATGACCAGGTCACCCATCATATCTAAATATGCCTGGAGGTTAAAGCCCTGATATGCCTTTATCCAGTTATCCGTTGTCCCTTTATAGGCAGAAATAACGATTCCAAGGTCAGACTGCTTCTGCTGAGCATCCTTTGATCCCATGTATTCGATCAGCTTCCATGCTTCTTCAGGCATGCCGGTATTGGCAGAAGCCGCCCAGCCCAGTCCATTGTAAATGGAGATCCTCTTTCCAGAGGCCGCATCTTTTGGAAGGACTGCGATGTCACAGTTTGTCTTTACGTAATCATTATTGCAAAGCTCCGGAAGCATCCAGGAGCCAGCCGTGATCATAGCTACCTTGCCGGCTTCAAACAAAGCTTCCTCTGTATTCTCCGCCATCACTTCATAAGGAGGCGCATATCCCTCTTTCATCAGGTCCGTGATAAACGTTAATGCCTTGATGGTTCCGGGCTGGTCAAAGCCGGAAGATTTTTTATCATCGCTGATTACATAACCGCCCATATCATAAACGATATTATTCCACCCAGCCTGGTCATTGGTGGGCCTTAAGGCAAATCCATACTGGCTTCCATCTGCTTTGGTCAGCTTTTTTGCTGCTTCTGCATAATCATCCCAGGTCCAATCCTGGTCGGGATAAGGGATTCCTGCTTCATCAAACATGGTTTTGTTGTACCAGAGCGCGATGGTATCAATATCCTTTGGCACTGCATACTGCTTTGTACCATCCCAATTATAGATCTGCACAATGTCCTTAGGGAATTTATCCATTTCCAGCTTCTTGCTTTCCTTGATCCGGTCCGTTAAGTCCAGGAGCATCTCGTATTGGGAATACCTTGCGATCTCATTGGAATGCATCCAGAAAACATCGGGAAGAGATCCGCCGGTTGCTCCTGCCTCCAGCATGGTCCAGTACTGCTCCCATGGGGTTACCTGAATCTGTGTTTTAATACCCGTTTCATTTGTGAAGTCCTTCATGATCTCCGTAAGTCCCGGTTCCTGGTTCTTGTCCCAGATTGCAACCGTCAGAGTTCCCTGAGCAGACTCATTTCCTGACTCACTGGAGCTTTCCTCCGCCTGCTTTGTTTCTCCTGCGCTTGCAGGAGCAGCAGTTTCCTTCCCGGTCTTGCTTCCGCAGCCAACCAGTGCTGCTGCCATAACCGCTGCCATTGCTGCTGTCAACCACCATTTACGCTTCATTTTGTTACCTCCCTTTGATTAGTCAGTTTATATAGTTAGGACTAAATTTAAAACCATTTTTTGTGTATTTTTATTTATCTAATCCTGATTATAAACTATTTTTTATCCATATTACATAGACTAATGTGATAGGTACATGGTGTTTTGTTATATTTACCAAACCTCTTCTCTCATCTTCTTCCGATACTGGAGCGGGGACTCCCCCTCTGCCTGCAGGAAACTTTTGCAGAATACCGAAGCATCATGAAAACCGCAGGATAAACTGGTTTCCGTTATGCTGAGACCCGTATCCTCCAAAAGGCGCTTAGCCTCCATAATCCGGTAGGCCGTTAAATACTGCTTCGGAGAAATGCCCTTATATTTCATAAAAAGCCGGTACAGATAGGTCCTGTCGATCCCCACATATTTTGCCACATCCCCGATCTGAATGGGGTAGCTGTAATTATGGCGTATATATGTTTCCGCCCTGGACAGATAGCTCTGCTCATACTCTCCCGCTTCCTTGCTGCGTTTTGGGAACCGGGAAAACAGCAGATAAAGATACCCTGCTGTCTCATCCATATTGTGTTCTCCGCTTTCAAAGACGGTCACCAGCCGGTCCATATAGTCTCGCCATTCCTCTCCGTGATCAAAATGGTATACATATTCATTTTCCTCCTGCCGGTAATCGCTTAACAGCCTCTCCGCTTCAGTCCCTGCAAAAGCTGCCCAGGCATATTCCCAGGGCTCCTCCTTATCCGCCTGATAATAAGTGACCTCCTGGGGCTTGATTAAAAATGCATCTCCCTCCTTTAAGGCATATTCCTCGCCTCCCGTCCGGTAGATCCCCTTTCCCCTGAGTATCACATGCATCAGGTAATGCTTCCGGATCGCCGGTCCGAAAAAATGCCCTGACGCACACTGTTCACGGCCGCAGTAATAAATGGTCAGCCCCCGTACCAATTGATTCATGCTTCACCCTCCATACAACAAAATGACAATTTTATGAAACAAACGTCCTATCTTTTTTTCTGCTGCAATTATACAATATTCTCATCAGACAGACAAGGAAAACAAGGAGGAAGGAACATGGTAAAAATAACTTTTATGGGGGCAGGAAGCACGATATTTGCAAGAAATGTCTTAGGCGACTGCATGTGCACTCCAATACTTCAGGACGCTGTAATCGCTCTTTACGACATTGATCAGGTGCGGCTTTCGGATTCGGAGCTTATTCTGAATGCAATCAACAAAAATGTGAATGAGGGACGGGCTGATATCAAAACTTATCTGGGAGTGGAAAACCGGATGGAAGCCTTATCCGGTG
>DEYX01000354.1 GCA_002365025.1 Hungatella sp. UBA3147
ACTGTGAGATATACAAGAAAATGGGAGAATGCATCATGCCGACAAACGGAATCTTTACAAGGGTTCTCCATGGAGGACTCATGAAGGAAGGGGATGAAATCACAGTATGTACCGAGCTGGAATCGTAACCTTAAGTGATAAAGGGGCTGCCGGAGAACGGGAAGATGTAAGCGGCGCAGTCATAAGAGAGATATTGGAGAAAGCAGGCTTTAAAGTGGTAAGCTATAAGCTCCTTGCCGATGAAGGAGAGGACTTAAAAGAGGAACTCATGCGCTTAAGCGATGAGGTGGAATGTGATCTGGTTCTGACTACCGGCGGGACCGGCTTTTCTCCCAGGGATGTGACCCCGGAGGCCACTCTTGCTGTTGCGGACCGCAATGCACCGGGAATTGCCGAGGCCATACGGGCATACAGTATGACTGTGACCAAGCGGGCCATGTTAAGCAGGGGCGCCAGCGTCATCCGGGGATCGACCCTTATCATCAACCTTCCGGGAAGTCCTAAGGCGGTGAGGGAGAGTCTTGAATATATTCTGGATACTCTTTTCCATGGTCTGGAGATTCTGTCGGGCAGGGGCGGAGAATGCGCCAGAAAATAAACCAAAAGATCAGGAGATTATAATGAAGGTACTAATAAAAGGAGCCGGTGATCTGGCATCAGGCATTGGATGCCGGCTGCAGCGCTGCGGCTTTGAACTGGTCATGACGGATATCGCCGTTCCCACCACAGTGCGGCGGACGGTGGCCTTTTCAAGGGCAGTCTATGAGGGAAAGGCAATGGTGGAGGATGTCACCGGAGTTTTATGTCACAGTCTGGAGGAAATCCATGAGGCCATAGCAGGGGATCAGGTTGCGGTTGTGGTCGATGAGGATTGCAAAATCCGGGATACCTGGAAGCCGGATGTAGTGGTAGATGCCATTATTGCCAAAAAGAATCTGGGAACCAGGATAACGGACGCAGATGTGGTAGTAGGTGTTGGCCCCGGGTTTACGGCAGGACTTGACTGCCATGTGGTGGTGGAGACAAAAAGAGGCCATAACCTGGGCCGCTGTATCTGGGAGGGAAGCGCGTTTCCCAACACGGGAGTTCCAGGAATGATCGGCGGTTATGATAAAGAACGGATTATCCGTGCAACGGCGGACGGAACCTTTAAAGGTCAGGTCATGATCGGCGATCTGGTAGAAGAAGGCGGTCTGGTGGGCTATTCAGGCGATGCTCCCATATATGCCCAGGTGGGAGGCGTTGTCAGAGGGCTGCTTCAGGATGGTGTTACAGTGACAAAGGGAATGAAGTCAGGTGATGTTGATCCCAGGGGAAACTCCCAAAACTGCTACACGATCTCAGACAAGGCGTCCTCCATCGGAGGAGGCGTCCTGGAGGCGATTTTAAGCATGAAGAAGAAAAAAGGGGCGGCGGATAAAGCAGAAAAGTAATGAAAAGAGGAGGTTTGATGGCATGAAACTGGCACTAATCCTTCTGGCAGCAGGTGACAGCCGCAGATTTAACGGCAATAAGCTGCTTCATGAATTCAAGGGGAAACCCATGTACCAATACATTTTAGAGGAAGTGGAAAAGCTTCCGGACGGCATCTTTGACAGGAAAGTGGTTGTTACCCAGTACCAGGAAATCATGGACTGCTTGAACAATTATGGCTATGAGATAGTGGTAAACGAGGAAAGCAGCCTTGGTATCTCCCATTCCATTCATCTGGCGCTGGAAGTGCTTAAAAATGAAGAAACAGATTATTGCTTTGCGGTCTGCGACCAGCCATATTTAAAGGCGGCCACCATAAGAGATCTGGTAAATGGCTGGAAAAACAGCGGAAAGGGAATCGGCTGTCTGTGTAACATGGGCGCTTTGGGAAATCCGGCCATCTTTTCCAGAAACTACTTAAAGGAGCTTCTGAAATTAGAGGGAGATGTGGGAGGAAAGCGGGTTATCCGGAGACATATTGAAGATTTGTACCTTCACGAGGTGCCGGATGGCCTGGAACTGGTGGATATTGATGTGCGGAAAAATTCCGAATCCTGATCTTCAGATAAATTTGTTATATAATATGAGAATATAATAAACAAATATTAAAAGTATGGAGGTATTAACATGTTAAAACCAGTTGATCTAAAACAAGTAACCATGGATCCGTTTACAATGATAGGAAAAGAGTGGATGCTGATATCCGCCGGCAGTGAGGAAAAGTATAATATGATGACAGCCAGTTGGGGAGGGCTTGGAATCATGTGGAATAAGAGCGTATCTACCATTGTTCTCCGTCCCCAGAGATATACCCTGGAATTTATTGACCAGAACGAGTATTACGCCCTTAGCTTTTTCGGTGATAATTGCAGAGCCGCTTTAAATTACTGCGGCGCCCATTCCGGACGTGACGTGGATAAGGAGAAAGAGGCTGGACTTACCCCTGTCTTTGATGCAGAGGCGCCTTATTTTTCAGAAGCAAGACTGGTACTTATCTGCCGCAAGCTTTATAAGCAGAGGATCGATCCCAATGGCTTTTTTGATCAAACCATTGATAAGCAAAATTATCCGCATAAAGATTACCATGATACGATCATAGGAGAAATTGTAAAAGTATTAAAGGCAGATGAATAGACCGATTTGGTAAATAAAATACTGCTAAAGCTATAAAAGGGAGGGTGCCGTTTGCCCTTCTTTTTTTGTTATGCCTGGTCATTATTAAGATGAAAAAAGTGGTAAAATGTTTCTTATGGAATTAAAATAGTGTATAATACCATTTAAAGGGGGAGTAGTATGATTAAATGGTTAATGGGCAAAATGGGTGATTTTAAGCGAAAAAGAGATCCTTTAAAACAGGAAAGAATTAAAATCTGCTTCATGTATTTGATTTTTGGTTTTGTCTGGGTTTATTTTTCCGACAGAATCGTGAACCGGCTCGTTTACAATCCTTCTGTAAGGATGGTGATTCATACTTATAAGGGAATGGTGTATGTTTTGTTTACCGCCTCGGTTCTCTACTATTTAATTTCCAATCTTTTAAGGAAGGTGGAACAGGCTGACCAAAAATTAAGGGTAAGCGAAGAGAAATATAAGGCTGTCATAAACCAGATGCAGTTAGGCATGGCATTGTATGAGGGGGTCTCCGGCGAAGATATATTAAAGTACAGGCTGGTGGACTCTAATCACAGCTATGAGGTACTGACCGGATTAAAGAAAGAAGAGATAATAGGAAAATATTATTTCGAAATACATGAAGATGTGGTACCGGAAAACTTGGAAAAGCTGATCAGGACCATTAAAACAGGAGAATCAACCAGCTACGAGCGGTTTCAGAAGAATACAAATTATTATTACCAGGTCCTGGCATCCCGCCCAAAGGAAAACCAGCTGGCCATTATCTTAAATGACATAACCAAAAGCAAGCAGGCGGAGGAACGGCTGCATTATTTAAGCTATCATGATCAGCTGACTGGATTATACAACCGGAGATTTTTTGAAGAACAGCTGATACGGCTGAATTCCCGGAACTATTATCCGTTAATTATTACCATGGCTGATATCAATGGGTTAAAGCTTATGAATGATTCCTTTGGACACACAGCGGGAGATATCTATATTCAAAAAGTGGCTGAATTATTAAGAGAGGGTTTCAGGGAAAAAGACATCATAAGCCGTCTGGGAGGCGATGAATTCATCATACTGTCTCCCAATACCGATACAGCGGAAATTAAAGAATTGATCGGCAGGATCAATGAACGTACAAAACATGAAGCTGTCAATAAGATCACTCTTTCCGTTTCCTTTGGATACAGTGTAAAATACAGGGAAGAAGAATCCATATTAGAGGTGCTCAGAAAAGCTGAGGATTATATGTATAAGAAAAAGCTGCTGGTAAGTGCGGGAATAAGGGGAAAGACCATATATACGGTTATGGCGGCCCTTCATGAGAAAAATCCGAGGGAAGAACAGCATTCCTTCCGCGTGTCAGAGCTGTGCGAAAAGATGGGGACAGCCCTCGGACTGCAGGAAGATGAAGTAAAAGAGTTAAAGACCGTTGGATTGCTCCATGATATCGGCAAGGTTGCAATTGAAGAAGGGATATTGAATAAAAACGGAAAACTGGTGGAACAGGAATGGGCAGAAATTAAAAAGCACCCGGAAATCGGATACCGCATTTTAAGCTCGGTCAATGAGCTGTCAGAGATGGCGGATTACGTTCTGGCACACCATGAACGGTGGGATGGAAATGGTTATCCAAAGGGGCTTAAGGGGAATGAAATACCGGTCCAGTCCAGGATCATTGCCATTGCAGATGCATACGATGCCATGATCAGTGAAAGAAGCTACCGCCAGGCATTACCCAAGGAATATGCGATCAGTGAGCTGGTTAAGGGAGCCGGTACGCAGTTTTGCAGGGAATATGTCCATGTATTTATTGATAAGGTCGTTTATGACGTAAAAGTCAGCGTTTAGAATAAAGAGAATTTTAAGAAGGCTCGTCCCGAAATGGAAGGGCCTTTTTCTGTTTAGTTCCATAAAATATAAAACATGCTTTTTCTGACTATGTTTTCTGATATTTGGAAACCCTATGTTTAGAATCAGCAATGATGAAAGAAAGGGACGAGATCCATCATGGAGATGAAAGATCTTAATAAAATCATAAAAACCAGAATGGCCAGGTTAAGACATGCGTTTTTTCAGGGCTGGTATTTTAAACATCAGAATGCAGATACGGTCTTAGCCTTTATACCTGGCCATAGTGCAGACGAAAAGGGAGTGAAGCGCCCGTTTTTGCAGATCATATGGAATGAAAACTCTTATTCTCTGGATTTTGAAGAGGAAGATTATCTGGTTGACAGAAAGAGAAAAAGGATTATTCTTGGAAATAATATCTTTTCCCTGACCGGCGTTAAGGTGGATATCCAGTCAAAGGATATTTCTATTCAGGGAATGATCCGTTACGGCTCCTTAAGTCCCATCGAATATAACATCATGGGCCCCTTCCAATGGATCCCCTTTATGGAATGCAGGCATGAGATCATCAGCATGTCCCACACCCTGAAAGGAAGCCTTACCGTCAATGGAAAGGTCCTGGATTTTGACGGGGAAAAGGGATATATAGAGGGAGACAGGGGCAGATCCTTTCCAAGGGATTATTTATGGCTTCAATGCAACCGGTTTTCACAGGAGGCATCTGTCATGGTTTCCATTGCCCACATTCCTTTTATCGGACACAGCTTTCAGGGCTGTATTTGTGTCATCCAGTATAAAGGACAGGAATACCGCTTTGCCACCTATCTGGGAGTTAAAGTGGTATGCAAAAGGGAAACAGCGGTCATATTAAAGCAGGGACAATACACATTTAAAATATTTTTAACAAACCAGAACAGGATAAAGAAATCAGGGTTTTCTCACAGGCTTTTGGCTCCTGATCTGGGAAAGATGGTGCGCTTTATAAAAGAGGAGCATTTATTGCTGGCAAGGTTTTTGCTTTATAAAGAGGAGGAACTGATATTTGATTTAACAAGTGACCATGTAAGCTTCGAGTATGTTGATAGATAGTTTCTATAAGTAAGGCTTATTTATAGAGTTTATGAATTGGACGTAAGCCTTAAATCTTAATAGAATATAAGTATCAATAAACATGCAGGAGGATACAAGAGATGAATGTGAAACAGGCGGTTAGTGCGAAGAAGATCGGAGATGATGCGGAAGCTCTGTTTCGGGGAGGATTTTTTTGCTCAGAGGCAGTCGTAAGTTCCATGAGATCTAACTTTGAACTGGATTTACCGGAGGAAATCATAGCCATGGCATCCGGCTTCCCTGTTGGAATCGGACGATCCAAGTGTCTGTGCGGGGCGGTTTCCGGCGGAGTGATGGCTCTTGGCATATTCTTTGGACGGACAAAGCAGGGAGATTCAAAGGTGGAAAAGAACTTAGAAGTGTCAAAGGAGTTACACGACTGGTTTAAGGAAAGCAACGGGAAGAATGCACTATGCTGCCGGATCCTGACCAAAGAATTTGATATGGGACAAGGAGAGCACAAGGAACAGTGCATCCATTTCACTGGAATGGTAGCTAAAAAAGTGGCTGAGATCGTGGTACGGGAATACGGCCTTACAAATACCGATGAGACAGAGTCTGCGGAGGAATGTCATGATTAAAAAGGTTCCCATTCCCATGGCAGGGCTTTCCCTTGGGTTTGCGGCCCTGGGAAATCTCCTTCAAAGCTATTCAGAATCCATCCGCCTGGTATGCGGAAGCCTCTCCGCTGTATTGGCGATTTTATTTTTGTGTAAATGTGTGTTTCATTTTGATATGGTAAAAGAGGATATGAAAAATCCGGTGATGGCAAGCGTATCAGGGACATTTTCCATGGCAGTAATCCTGTTATCTGCTTATACAAAGCCCTTTATTGGAGGCAGTGCAGTCTATATCTGGTATTTTGGAATTGCTCTGCACGTTCTGCTCATGTTGTATTTTACGGCACGTTTTCTTTACAAGCTAAATATGAAAACCGTATTTGCCAGCTATTACATCGTTTATGTGGGAATTGTGACAGCCAGTGTGACGGCTCCGGCATTTGGTCGCACAAAACTGGGAACCGGCATTTTCTGGTTTGGCCTGATCTGGTGCTTCATTTTACTGGCTCTTGTGACGGCCCGGTATGTAAAATACAAAGAAATTGCAGAACCGGCAAGGCCGCTGTTTTGCATCTATACGGCTCCGGTGAGCCTGTGCCTGGCTGGATATCTTCAGTCTGTAGAAGCCAAATCCGTGGCAATGGTTTTCTTTCTCATGGTATTGGCAGGAATATTATATATAACTGTGCTGGTTTATCTGCCAAGATTTCTTGCGCTGCCTTTCTATCCAAGCTATGCTGCTTTTACATTCCCGGTGGTGATCAGTGCCATTGCAATGAAGATGTCAACAGCGTTTCTGGCAAAAATGGGATATGCTGTAGGAATTTTACCTGTCATAGTGCTTGCTGAAACCGTTATTGCAGTCTGTCTGGTGGTTTATGTATTCATTCGTTATATGAAGTTTTTATTTAGCAGATAAGCAGCTAATGTTATTGACATTTGATTCTTGTCTCCATGATATATTACATACAAATAGAAATTGCAAAGGTATGGAAAGGAGAAGATAATATGTCTGAATTATGTAATGAAAAGCATACTTATGGAAATTTAATCAATGGCAGGTGGGTGGAATCCGCATCAGGGAATGTCATTACCATAACATCCCCTGCAGACGGTTCTTTTATCGGTGAGATACAGGCAGTCAGCAGAGAAGAGGTCGATGAGGTCATCCGTTATTCCAAAGAAGGTCTTTCTTTGTGGGCCGGTGTTCCAATATTTGAAAAGGCACAGATCCTGTACAATGCTGCAGAGCTTTTGGAGGAAAGGACGGAAGAGATAGCGGATATTTTGATGATGGAGATTGCAAAAGACAGGAAATCTTCCGTATCAGAAGTGAAGCGGACCGCAGATTTTCTCCGGTTTACGGCAGATGCAGGAAAAAGTCTGGAAGGAATCGCAGTAAGCGGGGAGAATTTCCCGGGTGGTTCCCGTAATAAAATATCCTATGTTAGAAGGGTTCCGCTAGGTACCGTATTAGCCATATCACCCTTTAATTACCCCATTAATCTATCCGCCTCCAAGATTGCACCGGCGCTGATGGGGGGGAATACGGTAATATTAAAACCGGCGACCCAGGGGGCCATCAGCGCCCTTCATCTTGTAAAAGCATTGCAGGATGCCGGATTGCCGGGGGGAGTACTGCAGACAGTTACCGGAAAAGGCAGTGAGATCGGTGACTATATCGTAACCCATGAAAATATTAATTTTATAAATTTTACAGGAAGTACGGAGGTAGGCAGGCATTTATCCAAGATATCCTGCATGACCCCTCTGTTACTGGAACTTGGCGGCAAGGATGCGGCTCTTGTGCTGGAAGATGCCGATTTAAAATATGCGGCAAGTAATATTGTAGAAGGTGCCTTTTCTTATTCCGGCCAGCGCTGTACAGCAGTGAAGCGTATTATCACCACAGATAAGGTAGCGGATCAGCTGGTAGATATGCTGAAAACAGGAATTGAAAAACTATCGGTGGGAGATCCCAGGGATAATGTGGTGGTCACTCCTCTGATTGATCAGAAATCTGCTGATTTTGCAGAATTCTTAATTCAGGATGCCGTTGCAAAAGGTGCAGAACTTATTGTTGGAAATAAGAGGGAAGGAAATTTAGTCTATCCTACTTTACTGGATAAAGTAACCGTGGATATGGAGATTGCATGGAAAGAACCGTTTTCACCCATTCTTCCTATTATCCGGGTTAAAGATATGGAAGAAGCGGTAGAGATTGCTAACCGCTCAGAATATGGCCTACAATCTTCCGTATTTACCAAAGATATTAATAAAGCCTTTCGTATTGCTGAAAAGTTAGAAGTGGGAACTGTTCAGATTAACAATAAAACAGAAAGAGGCCCGGATCACTTCCCATTTTTGGGAGTAAAAGCTTCCGGTATGGGAACCCAGGGAGTAAAGTATTCCATAGAAGCAATGACAAGGCCAAAAGCAATCACCATTAATTTAACAGAATAACCGGAATCAGGCTGTCAGTCAGGCAGATGAAACAGTGTGAAACCCGCCCCCTTGTATGGGGCGGGTTTTTTGCAAATAGCTTTAGACGGTTGGGAGCGGAGAGCCCTAAACCCTAAGGTGCTATTTTTAGTTGGATATGCCAAATTTTCAGGAAGTTTAATCGGCTATGATATTGCAGAAATTTCAAATTTTGCAATTCTATTGTTTGCGTTGGTCAATATAGGGGAAATCATTGTGATAAAAAGAGGGGAAAACCGCTTCATCACCGGAGTGTAGTTCCATTCATCTTTTAGTTTCACATATGGGCACATGATTTCAAGCTCTTTGGATTCCTTCACGCCCCACCGGAACACAGCGCTGGTTTTTTTAAGCGTGTCATGCTTTTTCTGATTTCTAAGGGTAAATGACGACAGCAATTCAATGAGAAGCGTACAGCCCGGAAAGGCATCGCGGATCATACCCATCAGAACTTTGATTTCATCCTCTGAAAAATACATGATCAGACCTTCCATAATGATGAGCACTTCGCCATCCTGGTCAATTTCATTGATCCAACTGTTATCCAGTGCGGAACAGGAGATCATTGTTTCCCGCTGCGTAACGGGTAAAAGCTGTGCTCTTAGATCCGCAATTGGCTGAAAATCAATATTGTACCAACGGATTCTTCCATTGTCCACTCGATGAAACCGGGTGTCCAGTCCACAGCCTAAATTGATACAGATACAATGAGGGTGCATTTTGATAAATGCTTTTACTTCCCGGTCCAAAATGATTGTTCTGGCAGCACAGCCCCATAAGCTCATTTTGCCTTTGTCAAATTTTGAAAAGTCATAGTCCAGTTTTTCCGTTATTTCTATCGCATACCGATCAAAAAAAAACGGTTTAGCTTTTTTGCTCTCTACTGCTCTGGCATACATTGGAATGAGCATGGTTTCCGGAACGCCTGATAATTGAACACTGAGTTTCATTGGGATACTTTCCACCTTTCATGTTAGACACTAAGTTGATGAGTTAGCAATGACTAACTAAAATATACCATATACTGCCTATGAAAACAAGAACGTAATTTGGCAGAAGAAATTTAAAGGGCGTTCCTGCCAAACCTTTGCTTATAAGAGGAGAGAAAGAGGGGAAGATAAGGACAGGACGGTTTTTAGGAGTAATGCGATGAATCTTATCTTTCTTTTAATGGCCTTGCTGCCAATCATAATTGGAGCTTTGGGAATTGTATTGATTTTTTATTATTTCTATCAATGGATGAAAGGCTTTCGGTTAATAAAATACCGATTGGCAGGTGAAATCTGCCTTTTGGCGGTACTCGTGTATTTTTTGGTATTCTTTATTTTCTGGTTTATGGGGCTTGGTCTGGCTTCTGGTTAAGCGGAGGAGGCAGGCTTTGCCTTTCTACAATTTATGAGAATTATAAAATATCTTTAATTCCTCTTTCCTCTCCTGAGGCAGGAGTATTTTTTTTATTCCCTGAATGGCCCCTTCCAGAGCATACAGACGATGGATGCAGGCAGAAGAGTCCATGGCCTGGATCTTCAGCCAGGCCTTTTCTGTGCCTGTTGCCTTTAATTCTTCATAAGTAAAGATTCCGGTTTCATTTAGCTGCCTTTCTACTTCTTTTCCGATATTAGGAAGGTTAGATAATTCTCCCATTGTACTCCTCCTTTTGTTTGCTTGGCTTTTTTTCATGAGTTTTTCCCACTGTCCCGATGCTTCCTGGGTGTTATATGAAATTCTCTTTTAAACAAACGGTCAAAATAGCTGGTACTCTCAAACCCGGTATGCTCCGCAATGTCTGTTATGGAGCGGTCCGTTTGAAGGAGAAGTTTCCATGCCTGATGAAGCCGGTATTTATTCAAGTATTCTATGGGCGACAAAGGAACGGAGCATTGAAAGCAGCGGAGGGCTTCCCGCTTGCTAACCCCAACGGATGCGGCGATTTCTTTCAGTGTAATCTTATTCCAGTAGTTTTCTTCAATAAAACAGGTCATGCCTTTAAAACGGGCCTGAGAAATCCTGCTTATCCCCGTATTTTCCATGGTCGCAAATTCCAGCCTGTGTTCAAACAATCTGTTCCAAACCATGCAGATGATGATATGGACCTCCAGCTCCCAGGATGGACCTGGATTTTCACATATGTCATATAGTCTTGAAAGAGAAGAAAGAACGTCTTTTTGCCAGGAGGTACTTCTTTTCAGGACAATATGGGAAATACCCGAAGTGATAAAAGGAAGCATGTGTTTATCATAAATAGAACTGTTTTCAGGAGCAATAAAATCGGATGCAAACAATACATTAGGGATAACTGCTGTCCCGGTTGAAAGAAAGCGGTGAATGACTCCGGAATTGATGAAAATCCCATCCCCAGCTTCCAATATGTAATTGATGTTGCCGATGGAACACTGCAGGATTCCTTCTTTTACAGACACCAGTTCAAATTCCCTGTGCCAGTGCCAGTCAATGCACTTGTTATCGAACTTTCCTACATCTTCATAATAATATTGAAATGGAAAGGTGGAGGAGCCGTGGGAGACTAGCTCCATCATGGATTCGTCGGTGAGTATTTTCGTGCTTTGCATAGAGTGTTCTCCTTTGGCTTTGTCTGGCTGATTGGCTAGATTGTATCACAAACTGGCGGTAAATTACAAGATTTTGAATAAAAAATGCGGTATAATACAAAAAAATGAATAGCAGGTGATTCTCAATGAATAAAGATTATACCAAAACCGTCCATGCCTGTTTCATGAGCTATATCGTGCAGGCGATCATTAACAATTTTGTACCTCTTTTATTTCTTACGTTTCAGTCAGAGTATGGCATTTCCTTATCCAGGATTACCATGCTTGTGACTTTTAATTTTGGAATTCAGCTGATCGTGGATTTACTGTCTGCGGGAATCGTCGACCGGGTCGGTTACCGGGCTTCCATGATAACGGCTCATATATTGTCAGCAACAGGTCTGGTATCCTTAACCATTCTGCCAGGATTGTTTT
>DEYX01000195.1 GCA_002365025.1 Hungatella sp. UBA3147
CGAGGTGGTTGCGGCGGCAAGATCCGGTGCAATGGAAGAATGCTTTGGTACAGGAACGGCAGCCGTTATATCCCCGGTTGGTGAGCTGCGGTTTGAGGAAGAGAGAATGTCTGTGGGAGGCGGTAAGATCGTAGAATTGACCCAGAAACTTTATGATGCCATTACCGGCATCCAGCTGGGTATGATTGAAGGACCAGAGGGCTGGTCCGTGGAAGTGAAATAAATCTTACAGAATTTATCCGGCGGAGCTGATCCTATAGCGCCGCCGGAAGTTTTGAGGAATACAGAAAGATTAAGGGAGCCGGATATGACAGCGGTACTGATAAAGGCAGTTTCATTTGTATCAATTATTATTATGGGATACCTGCTCAAACGGGCAGGTTTTTTTCAGGCAAAGGATTTTTACCTGATTTCCAGGATCGTGATCAAGATTACCCTTCCTGCAGCCATTGTTTCCAATTTCAGCAGGATCACCATGGATTACTCCATTCTTTTTGTATGTGTAATCGGATTTTTGTGCAATTGTGTGACGGTTGCCGCCGGGTATGTGATATATGCCCGAAGAACAAAGGATGCAAAGGCTTTTGCAATGATCAACATGTCTGGTTATAATGTAGGAAATTTTACCATGCCCTTTGTACAAAGCTTTTTGAGCCCGGTTGGATTTGCAGCCACAAGCCTGTTTGATGCCGGTAATGCTGTTATGTGTACCGGAATGACTTACACCCTGGCCAGCATGGTAATAGGAGAGGAGGAAAAGCCTTCCTTAAAAAAGGCTGTACTTAATCTTTTTTCCTCGGCTCCTTTTGACGCGTATGTCATAATGACTGTTTTAAGCATACTTAATATAAAGCTGCCTTCTGTTTTGGTCACCATTGCGGATACCGCAGGGGGAGCCAATGCGTTTCTCGCCCTTTTAATGCTTGGCATTGGTTTTGAGATCCGTATGGAAAAAGAAAAGATGAGCCACATTCTCAGGATATTAGGAGTAAGATATATGATTGCGGTTTTAATGGCAGTTGGATTTTATTTTCTGGCACCCTTTGGGCTTGATGTACGCCGGGCACTGGTGATCGTGTCTCTTGGCCCTGTATCGTCAGTGGCTCCTGCTTTTACCGGTGCATTAAACGGAGATATCGAAACAGCAAGCGCAATCAATTCCCTGTCAATTGTCATCAGCATAGCTGCAATTACGGCAGCTCTGATCATTCTTTTATAAGAAATTTTTTTATGACGCTTGACAAACGGCTCAACCGTGTTATAATCTAAAGCTATAAAGCAATATAGAAAAAGCATTGACAAGACCAGTATCATATCAGGAAAGGCCAGAGAGAGGCGCGTTTGGTGAAAGCGTCTTACGGGAATGATATGAGAAGACCAGCTTGGAGCGTCCCGTAATGGGGAACGGTGATTCCGTTATCATCATATGAAGTGGTTTGAACGTTTAATTTGTTCACTCAAGTAAGGGTGGAACCGCGATTTCTTTGAATAGAATCGTCCCTTTCTGTATGGAAGCATACAGAAAGGGGCTTTTTTTAGTTTCACAAGCGATTCGCCGAACGGATATGCTTACTCGCCAATCCACTTTTGTAAAAACATTTAACAATAATATGTAAAGGAGATTGATGGCAAATGAAGATTACGTTAAAAGACGGCTCAGTCAAGGATTATGAACATGCAATGTCAGTGATTGACATCGCTTCCGATATAAGCGAAGGCCTGGCTAGAAATGCCTGCGCCGGCGAGGTGGATGGAAAGGTTGTGGATTTGAGGACCGAGGTTGATGGGGACTGCAGTTTAAGCATTCTTACGGTCAGCGATCCTGCAGGTCTTTCTGCTTACCGTCATACAGCAAGCCATATCCTGGCACAGGCTGTGAAAAGGCTGTATCCCCAGGCAAAGCTTGCAATCGGACCGTCCATTGAAAATGGATTTTATTATGATTTTGATATCCCTTCTTTTTCAAGAGAAGATCTTGACAAAATTGAAGGTGAGATGAAGAAAATCATAAAGGAAGGTGCCAAAATAGAGCGTTTTACCCTTCCAAGAGAAGAAGCTGTTAAATTTATGGAGGAAAAGGGCGAACCTTATAAGGTAGAACTGATTCAGGACCTTCCTGAGGCTTCAGAAATTTCCTTCTATCGTCAGGGAGAGTTTACGGACCTTTGCGCAGGACCCCACCTAATGAGCACCAAATCCATCAAGGCATTTAAGCTCACTTCTTCCTCCGGAGCATACTGGAGAGGCAGCGAGAAAAACGCTATGCTGACTCGTGTATACGGCACTGCTTTTGCTAAGAAGGAAGAGTTAAATGAATACCTGGAATATCTGGCAAACATTAAGAACCGGGATCATAACAAGCTGGGCCGTGACATGGAGATTTTCGCAACAGTTGATGTAATCGGCCAGGGACTTCCTTTATTAATGCCCAAGGGTGCAAAGATTGTCCAGACCTTACAGAGATGGATCGAGGATGAGGAAGAGAAGCGGGGCTATATGAGAACAAAAACCCCTCTCATGGCAAAGAAAGATTTATATGTCATTTCCGACCACTGGGATCACTATAAGGAAGGAATGTTTGTACTGGGGAATGAGGAAACAGATGATGAGGTATTTGCTCTCCGCCCAATGACCTGTCCATTCCAGTACTATGTTTACAAACAGAGCCAGAAATCCTACCGTGATCTGCCTTGCAGATACGGCGAAACCTCTACTCTGTTCCGCAACGAGGATTCCGGCGAGATGCACGGCTTGACCCGTGTACGCCAGTTTACTATTTCTGAAGGTCACTTAATCGTACGTCCTGATCAGATTGAAGAGGAATTTAAGGGCTGTGTGGATCTGGCAAAATACTGTCTAACAACACTTGGCCTGGAAGGCGATGTAACGTATCAAATGTCCAAATGGGATCCAAATAATGCGGATCATTATATGGGCACACCGGAGATGTGGGATGAAGTGGAAGGCATGATGCGCAAGATCCTTGACCACATCGGAATCGAATATACGGAAGCTGCCGGGGAAGCGGCATTCTACGGTCCTAAGCTGGATATTCAGGCAAAGAACGTATATGGTAAGGAAGATACCATGATTACCATTCAGCTGGATATGTTCTTAGCAGACCGTTTTGATATGAGCTTCGTGGATAAGGATGGAACAAAGAAGCGTCCTTATATCATCCACAGAACTTCCATGGGCTGCTATGAAAGAACCCTGGCCTGGCTGATTGAAAAATACGAGGGAGCATTCCCGACATGGTTATGCCCCGAGCAGGTTCGCGTTCTTCCGATCTCTGAAAAATACCATGATTACGCAGAAAAAGTTGCGGCTCAGTTAAAGGATAACGGCGTTCTGGCAACGGTTGATGAGCGTGCGGAAAAGATCGGGTACAAGATCCGTGAGGCGCGTCTGTCAAAGCTTCCATATATGCTGGTGGTAGGTCAGAAAGAGGAAGAAGAAGGTGTCGTATCTGTCCGCAGCCGTTTTAACGGCGATGAGGGACAGCGTCCGCTTTCCGATTTCATTGATAATATCTGCCGCGAGATCCGTACAAAGGAAATCAAAAAGGTCAATATAACAGAAGAAGCAAAATAAAAACTATCATGGCTTAAAGAAAAGAAGGAAAATATTCGTGAGAATATTTTCCTTCCGCTACGTGCATAATAATCCTGAAACATTATCTTAGGTAAGAATGCCAGGAGGAAATAGGCCATGACAAAATTAGATTGTAATGTAACAAGCTGTCTTCATAATTCAGATAATTATTGCTGTAAGTCCGCCATTATCGTAGAAGGATCTCAGGCAAAGGACAGCTATGATACCTGCTGTGGAAGCTTTGATGAGAATAAGGACGGTTCTTTCCATAACTTATTCAAGACTCCGGAAAGCCGTCTGGAAGTGGATTGCGAAGCTGTCAACTGCGTTTACAATGAAGGCCGCCACTGTTCTGCGGAGCATATTGGAATCGCAGGGGACGGTGCGAATGCAGCAGAGCATACCGAATGCTCTACCTTTAAAACCAGATAAGCATTAATAAAAGATGCGTCGGAAGAAAGTTCCTGACGCATCTTTTTTAAATAGCCGATCGGATCATAAGATCATAACAAAGGTTCCTGCCGTAATCAAAAGGATGCCTATGAGCTTTTTCATAGTGAATTGTTCATGGAGAATAAGAAATGCCAGGATCACAGTGAGAACGATGCTTAGCTTATCTACGGGAACTACCTTGGAAGCTTCTCCAATTTGAAGGGCCTTGTAATAGCAAATCCATGAGAGGCCGGTAGCAATGCCGGACAGGATGAGAAAGATCCAGCTTTTCCTGCTGATTTCAGAGAGACCGGTCTGGGCACCTGTGAGAAAAACAATCAGCCAGGCCATAAGTACCACTACAATCGTCCGGATGGCCGTAGCCAGATTGGAATTGACTCCTTCGATTCCCATTTTAGCCAAAATAGAAGTGAATGCGGCAAAAACGGAGGAAAGAAGAGCGAAAGCAAACCACATAAAAAGCGCCTCCTGATTCGTTTATTTTATTACATACTACCATTGTAGCGCCACCGATAGAAAGTTGCAAGATAAACCTAAAAAGGAAAATGGACAGTGTTTAAAAAAATATGTTGACAGAAAGATAAATATATAGTATTATTATGTGAGTTGTGAAAACAGCAAACAGGAAAGTAGGTATCCGCCTCACCACGGCACGAGTAAGTGTCCCTGGTTCATAGCCTTTTGTACATAGGTTTACTGTGTAGAGACTTTGGTGGTGGATAGCGTCTGTCTATCTACTTTTTTTTATGCCTATGGGCAAGCAATGTGGATTCCAGCCAACACACACTATATAATGGAGGTGCACGACAATTAGCGATTTAATGATTAATGAACAGATCAGAGATAAGGAAGTTCTGTTGATTGGTGAAAACGGAGAAAAATTGGGAATCATGTCTACCAGGGATGCTTTGCAGATGGCAAAGGAAGCAGAACTGGATTTGGTTAAGATTGCTCCGACTGCAAAACCACCGGTTTGTAAGATTATTGACTATGGTAAATATCGTTATGAACTGGCAAGGAAAGAAAAAGAAGCTAAAAAGAAACAGAAGGTAATCGAAGTAAAGGAAGTTCGTTTATCTCCTAACATTGACACCAACGATTTAAACACGAAGATGAGCGCCGCAAGGAAGTTCCTCGAAAAGGGAGATAAAGTTAAGGTAACCTTACGTTTCAGAGGTCGTGAGATGGCGCATATGTCAAAGTCAAGATATATTCTGGATGACTTCGCTGAGAAGTTAGCAGATATCGCTGTTATTGACAAGCCACCTAAGGTGGAAGGAAGAAGCATGGTTATATTTTTGAATGCAAAACGCCAGTAGAACTTATCAAGGAGGAAAATACAATGCCTAAATTAAAAACCAGTAAATCAGCTGCAAAACGCTTTAAAGTTACAGGAACGGGAAAGCTTGTAAGAAATAAAGCTTACAAATCTCACATCTTAACTAAGAAATCAACTAAGAGAAAAAGAAATCTTAGAAAAGATATCGTTACCGATGCAACAAACGCAAAAGTAATGAAGAAGATTTTACCATATTTATAGGATCTTAAGTTAAGAAGGAGGAAAAACCGATGGCAAGAATTAAAGGCGGTATGAACGCTAAGAAAAAACATAACAGAGTGTTAAAGATGGCTAAAGGCTATAGAGGCGCTCGTTCCAAACAGTATAGAGTAGCAAAGCAGTCAGTCATGAGAGCATTAACAAGCTCCTATGCAGGCAGAAAAGAGAGAAAGAGACAGTTCAGACAGTTATGGATTGCTCGTATCAATGCTGCAGCACGTATTAACGGTGTATCTTACAGCGTATTTATGCACGGCTTAAAGTTAGCTGGAGTTGATTTAAACAGAAAAGTTCTGGCTGACATGGCAGTGAATGATGCAGAAGGCTTCGCAAAATTAGCAGAACTGGCTAAGTCCAAAGTGGCTTAATCGCATATTCAAACCTCGGAAACCTCGTGTTTACGGGGTTTTTTTTGATGCAGCGAGCGCCAGTACAGTTACTTCGCTAAATACTGATGTAACCAATATCAATCCAGTCACGAATCGAATGTTAACTTTTGTACCAGATGGGACAGATTATGAAATATTGGATTAGTCTATTATTAGGAAGAAGCAGGGCATATTATAATTACCGACGGAATAAGGGAATAAATGGGCCGGTCAGACAGTTATGACTAACTTTCTGACCGGTTTTCCTTTATAGATAATTATTCAATCGTTCTGGATAAAACAGCATCAACTGGCTGAGTACCAAGTCTCAAAACCGGTACAGCTGCGTCCATTTCTTTTTAACATTTCATCACTCATAATATGATTTTTTTTTTACAGGTTTCTAGTAAATCATGAGAATACTCGACTTGGTGTGTATATATTAACTACAGTTACTCCAGTATTAATAAATTGTGGACCTGTATCAAATCCCCTTAATGCAGCAACTGCCTGAGCCATACCCAAATAGCCCATTGTAAATGGATTTTGTACCAATGTAGCTTTTATAGTATTATCTCTTATCATTTCCTGAATTATCTCTGTGATATCAAATCCAATGCCAATAATATTTTTATCATATTCTCTCAAAGCGTACCCCATCCCTAATGTAGATCCTTCATTCGTTGAAAAAACACCAACAAGATTGGGATTATCTCTTATATATTTTTCCGTTGCTTGTTTTGCTAACTCTGGGTCACCATTCGTATATATTGTTTCTAATATTTGATATCTGACAAACAATTTAAAATAATCACGAAATCCCATTTCCCGATTTACAGTCGTTCTGTTTTCAGGAGTTACCCCAATGATTCCTATTGAGCCATATGTGACACCAATCTCCTCTAATTCGTAAAACATATTTTCTCCAGCTATCTTACCAGCTGTATAGTTATCTGTAGCCAAGGTTATGACTGCTTCTTCAAACGCTGGTGCATCAACATAAATGATTTTTACACCCTTTGCTTTCGCTTCTTCAACTGCTCCTGAAATCTTTAAAGGATCACTCGCCGCTAACATTATTGCATCTGCTCCCGCTGCTACGGCATTATTAAATATTTGAATTTGTCTATTTACGTCTCTCGTTAAGGGGGCGTCCCATTCATATGTAACACCTAACATAGAAGCCATTTCTCTAGCACCATTATCCATAACCTTCCAAAATTGATCACTTTTATCCATGGTTATTAAATAAATTTTATACTTCTCATTTACTATATGGTCCATTTCTACAACATCTCCTATATTAATAATCAATTTTAGTGTTGGTCCAATTACATTCACACCTGGCGCTGAGATTCAGGCTTTACAATAAAGTGTTCTGATATATCACCGACTTGCGTAAAGATTATATACTGTTATTAACATAATTATAGGCTGTAACAGTGGAATATTTATCCAGGTAAATAAAATATCTGTATTTTATTCCCGTATCTAAAATTCCGCCAAAATTTGAAACACTTCTAATTCTTGAAATAAAATTCGAATCTATAGCAGAAGGTGCTTTTATACTCTTATAACCGGCATAACTTACAGATTTGGAAGAATACACGGATATTCAATTATATGTGAGGGGTTTTCGTAATATTACTTCATTAAATTGCTATTTCTAGTGCATACAACACGAATTTATGTGTATGGTACCTTGGGTGTATCCACGTTAGATATGGTATTTCTGGTTTTCTTTGCCGAATAAGCCATAAAGAAATAGTTTCCTCATACCTGTCTTGTATGTTGTATCCCTTTCCAGAAACTCCAGGTGTTGAAACATGGACAAAGACAATGCCATATAACAATAATGGAAAGGAAAGTAGCCTTAGCTAAAGCGCGCTGGCCGTTCCGGCATTCATCGTGGGCATTGGGAATAAACTCCGTTCACGAGTGGATTGAAACGTATGAATCGTTTATACTACTTGGTTCTGAGGACTTATTAAAGAAAAGGAAACCATGTGTTTACGGGGCTTTTTTAATCTCATCAAATAACGAAGCGGATAACGAATATTCGATTGACTACTTAAAACGACACTTATCCACAATAATGTGGAAACAATTGTGGATTGTGTGTTAATGTCTGAAAATACGACATAAATATGCAAATTATTACATGACTGAAACTTGTGGTTATACACAAATTCAGTGTTAACACATCTTGTCTAAGTATCCCATATAATATAATGTAACACAGCTAAGGAGTGATGATCGTTAATGTGATCATGATGACGAACGAAAAAGACAAGCAATTAAAGAAGTTTACTGGAGAGATATAAAAGGCGGTTGCAGAAAATGCAGCCGGCGAGATAGAGATCGCGAAGATTTTGAAGTATATGAAGTATATGAAGAATGTGAATAAAATATAGAATATGAAGAAAATGAGGAATATGAAGAATATGAAGAATAGTCATTGAAAAAGGCGGAATGGCGGTGCTCCCGGTGCTCCGGTCTCGCAAAAGTAAATATAGAATCATCAATTTATCATTTCTTTCCCATTATAAAATAAGTTAGAATAAATACATATAAATATCATATTCGAGGTGAATGCCGTTGTCAAAGTCATCTTTTGCAGCATTCACATCTTTTCTAATGGGCCCATATAATAAAATATAAAAATAATAAAAGAGGTGCAAATATGGGCTGTTTTTGGGGCGGCTGTAATAATAACTGCAGGCGTAGTTGCAACGATAACTGCGGATGTGAAAATAGATCTTGTTGCGAAACTGAGAGAGATGAATGTGAAAAGGAAAGAAGAGAAGCTTACTGCGCAGGTTTTCGGGATGGCTGCAACAGCGCTTCCCGCTGGCGCGGTGATGATGACTGCTAATGAAATGAATGTAGAGTAAGAGAAGTGCTCCAGGAGGCTGAGGGTTTCTGATTTGGAATGTGGCGCTGCAACAGGCGCTTGTATGCCATCTTTTAGGACGGTTATGTACACTTAGTAATATGATTGCCTACAGGTGAAAAATAATTAGTATAAAATCTTAACGAAAAATTAGCCCCGAGAGTTTAGCTTCGGGGCTATTATATTGAGGAAAATCTAAATTGTTTTTAGAAAAACAATAGTTTTATTGACAAATATAGATAAAATGTTTATAATTCAAATTGTTATATAAGTTTTTTTGTTAAAAATGAATAAATTAAATATCTGCAAAATATATGCCAAGTTAATGGTATGACATCTATCCATTTTTGGGAATGTCAAGGTTGCATAGACAGCGTATTATGCTGTTTTTTTATTTTAGGATCTATTTTTGCAAAAAAACTGAAATACCAAGAAAAGGAGAAGGAATATGAAAAGTAACTCGGAAATTAGTATGAGCAATATTTACAAGCTGGATGGTCGTGTGCCCCTGGAGAAGGCCATACCATTCGGCTTGCAGCATGTTCTGGCTATGTTTGTAGCCAATTTAACCCCGATTGTCATAGTAACGGCAGCGGCAGGATTGAGTGAGGGAGAGACAGCTATGTTAATCCAGAATGCCATGTTTGTTGCAGGGATAGCAACCTTGATTCAGTTGTATCCTGTATGGAAGATCGGAGCGAAGCTTCCTATTGTCATGGGGGTTAGCTTTACGTTTGTAACGATACTGAGTTCGGTCGGTGTCAAGTATGGATATCCGGGCATATTGGGAGCCATACTTGTTGGAGGCGCTGTTGAAGGAACTTTGGGGCTTTTTGCGAAATATTGGAGAAAACTGATTTCACCCATTGTTTCGGCGTGCGTGGTAACTTCCATCGGTTTTTCTCTTTTAACAGTTGGTGCCAGATCGTTTGGGGGAGGCTACAGTGATTCCTTCGGGTCATCAACCAACCTTATGATAGGATTTGTGACACTGCTTAGCAGCATCCTGTTTAATATTTATGCCAGGTCCTTCTGGAAACAGCTTTCCATATTATTTGGGCTGGTGATGGGATACATACTTTCTGCTATACTCGGTATTGTGGACTTGTCCGGATTATTTGCCGGAGGGATTGTATCTTTGCCCAGGATTTTACCCTATTTTCCGGAATTCCATATAGGAGCTATCTTATCCGTGGTAGTAATATTCCTGGTTTCTGCGACAGAAACGATTGGGGACACCACAGCCATGGTGGTTTCAGGCCTTGACCGTGAGATAACGGAAAAGGAGATATCTGGTTCTCTTGCCTGTGACGGTTTTGCCAGCAGCATTTCCTCCTTATTTGGCTGTCTGCCGGTTACTTCTTTCAGCCAGAACGTGGGACTTATTGCCATGACAAAGGTTGTTAATCGTTTTACGATTATGACTGGAGCAGCCTGTATGATACTGGCAGGACTATTTCCGCCGATCGGTGCTTTTTTTGCATCTCTTCCCGAAGCAGTACTGGGAGGCTGCACCATTATGATGTTTGGAACCATCATTATAAGCGGAGTACAGATGTTGGCCAGAGCTGGTTTTTCCCAGAGAAATTCCATTATCAGTTCGTTATCGCTCAGTGTTGGTATTGGATTTACCTTAATACCGGAAATTTTTCATATATTCCCGGAAATCATTCAGGATGTATTTGCGGAAAACTGTGTAGCCGTGGTATTTGTATTGGCCCTTGTATTAAATCTTATACTACCGGAAAAAATGGAAATTGAAAAGCCGGCAGAAGTGGTGGAGTAGAGCGTATATACTAAAGGATAACGAAAAAGCGCAGGCAAAGATGCCTGCGCTTTTTCGTTTTATAACCACATGTGCCTTATATTTCCTGGCAATAAAAAACTCCCCGAGTAGGACTTGAACCTACGACCCAACGGTTAACAGCCGTTTGCTCTACCGACTGAGCTATCGAGGAATACATGATTTATTATACCCGAAAAGTGAAATATGTCAATAGGGAAAATTAAATAATAAAAAGTGCGGGAGATGGGACTTGAACCCACACGAGCATACACCCACAAGATCCTTAGTCTTGCCTGTCTGCCAATTCCAGCACTCCCGCACAACGAACATAATCTTAGCACTTATAAGTGAAATTGTCAATATTTTTTTAAAAATATATACAAAAAAAATATTTGAAAAATTTGGAGAAATGTTGTTGACATATAAGAGCTAGTATACTATAATAGCTATTGTTGTTACGACAGATAACAACGAAATGCAGAAGTGGCGGAATTGGCAGACGCGCACGGTTCAGGTCCGTGTGGTAGCAATACCTTGAGGGTTCAAGTCCCTTCTTCTGCATGAAACTATGCGGATTGTCATAGCTGTATGGTTTTCAATATTTATATGACATGCGGGAGTGCTGGAATTGGCAGACAGGCAAGACTAAGGATCTTGTGGTTGTATGATCGTGTGGGTTCAAGTCCCATCTCCCGCATTATAATTTAAACCTGATTAGAATGTCCTGCGGAGAAAACCGCAGGACATTATTTTTTGGAATTTAAATTGGTATTTATTTGCCCGTCAAAAAATGATTATAAAATATCGCTCAAAAACCTCGCCTTTAAAAACAAGCGTATTTAAAGGCGAGGTTTTAATGACATTCTATGTTTTTTTACTTAAATCTTATTAAAAGAACCTTATTTTACAGTAAAACACAGAATTCGATACATATAAATCGCGATTAAGGAGTTAGGAAATAATATGGATAATATTTGGTGTATGATAATTAATACAATTGTTAGATATTAATTCTGGTAATTTGTCCGGTAGGTAAACGGATAAATAACTTGTTGAATTCCTATCATCATTACATCGATTTCCCCAATTGAGCTTGTTCAACTGCCTTAAATTTGGCTTCCTGAATGAGCTCTTTTTTTAATAGAATCACGAAATGCGGACATTAAGTATTCAGATGGCTCATATAAACTGTTAGTTTGTGACAGCAGCATTTGAAAGAATGGTTCCGGCACAATTTTCTGGCAATCATGCTTTATGCAGGGTAAGACGGGCAGATATGGGATTCCTTTTTATTCCATCGTTGTATGTTAACAGGCAGTAATAGCGTTGTCCTAAATATCATTTTCTTCTGATCTACATCTATAATCATTATACCACCTAATTTAGTTGCCGTTTCATCAATGATTGATAAACCAAGGCCATGAAAATCCCGATTAGGCTTAGTTGATTCAGGAATTCCATTACGAATGTGTACTTTACCATGAAATGAGTTTGCTGTTTCGATTTTCAGCCAGCCATTGTTGGAAACATACCTGCTTGTAATGGCAATAAATCTTTCAGAATCAGAAGTGACTTTTGCACAGGCCTCTGCTGCGTTATTGAACAGATTTGTAAACATACGGACAATATCGGTTTCAGAAATATTATGACCAATGGGAAGATAGACATTGGCTGAAAATTTGGTCGATTGCTCCTCGCATCGATCTGCGGTATCCTGCAGGAGAGCATCAAGGAGGATATTATTTGAATAGGAATATTGGACCGGAACTTGCTTGTGGCTTATCTCGTGAATGGTATCGAGCAAGCTTATCGCTTTCTGGTATTCACCGATGGATAACATAGATTTTACAGAGATTATCATATAATTGTAATCCTGTTTGAAGGCCCGAAAGCTTTCGGTATATTTCTGACACGCTTTATAGTGCCGCAATTGTCTCTCAAGCTGCTGTTGCTGTAATTCTGTATGTAATTCATATTTCAAAAGGGAACTGGTTCTGATTCCCCGGCTGACGAGCAATCCCTGTACAGCAAAACCGATGATACAGGAGATGATGCAGGCCATGTTATACCAGGGTAAATCCGCCCCATAATGCCGCCCCAGGTTGATAAACAACAAATATCCCAGAAGGCAAACTTGAAAAACAGCCACAAAACGGATCTGTTCATTGCTGCGGTAGAACGTTTGAACCTTCGCTTCTGGAGCGATGAAATGGCGAAAAAACACATTGTAAACGAGTACCACACATAAGGAGAGAATCCATGCAATGGAGTAATAAAAATTGTCTTCCTTTACCCACTGTACGCTACGGTTCAGTATCAGAGCGAAGACCGGCAATACAATTCCTCTTCCCCAGTATAAAACTGCGACAAAATAGCCACTCTCAAAAAGTAGCTGCATCGGATTCATTTGATACAATACTTTTAATTCCAGCAGAACGATCAATAAGAGGGCTAAAGCTCCATAATGTGAGGATATGGCCAATCCCCAAGTAGCACTGAGGCTGCAATTGATGACTGCAGAAACCAGAAAGACTATCAAGTGATTTCGCTTCATCAAAAAATTCCTTCTATGATAAAGAAGAAAAGATACACTGTAAACGGTAAAAAGGCATACTGCGACAAGCCGTAATAATAATGACATCGGTTACCTCCTTTCAAAAGAAAAACCTCTATTCGGTGGAAAAATTAGTCCAACAAGTAGCATTTATTCCAATTCGTATAAATGAATAAATGGAGCAAAAGATTAAATATAAAATAGCATTTTTAGCTCAATTTGGCATTTATTATGCTCTTAATTCCTTTTTTGTTGTTCTCAATTACGATCGATGGTTGGAAGGATATATCAATGTTTTTATTTTATAACTTTAAATTCAATACTTAAAAACTAAAATTAAGTACATATATTTCCATAAAATCCAAGTTTCAAACTATACTCATAGAGTAAAGTATTGATATTAATAAATTTCGATTTTGGAGTAAATACGATGAGATTCCAGATTACAACGGACTATGCGATTAGGATCATCCTTTATATGGCTCAGCAGGGTGTTCAGGTGACAACAGCGAAAGAGGTAGCAGCGCAATTAGGTATGACCTATAACTATTTCAATAAGATTGCCGCAAAAATCAAACGGTTAGGGTTCATAGAGTCTGTACAAGGCCCAAAGGGAGGATACCGTTTGGCAAAAGATGCTGCAGACATAACATTATACGATATTGTTGAGGCGATGGAGGGAAGTATATGCATCAATCGATGTCTGGAAGAGGATGGGTACTGCAGCAGAAATGCTACACCATCATGTCTGGTGCACCGAATTTTTGAATCTATCCAGTCTAAGACAATTGAAATGCTAAGCGGAACTCGAATTTGCGATCTTATATATGAAAATGCGAACGAAACATAACACTGAGGAGGTCAGTTAATCAGAATTACCTTAAGTATGAAAAAGCGACATACCGTTTTTCTCCGGTAAGAGCTAAGACTTGAATTAGGCCCAGAAAATGAAAATGTAAGCCTTCGTGTTTACGCAGCAAAAAACCGTATGCAAATCGCAAACGGTTTTTTGTTGCTATAATCATTAATTCTTTTTAACAGGATAGCAAACCTCGGTTACTAACTCATCAGGGTTCTGAGTTTGGGCAGGGCTGACATGATAGATGCAGAACATAGCTCCATTAAATTCATAACCATTGTCATTTACCCAATTTGCCACTGCATGGTTAACAGTGGTGAGCTGCTCGTAGCTGCCCTTATAGGTTGCTGAAGCAATCGCTACCTCAGGCATGGTTTTAAAGACAACGTGTTCAGTATCTTGATAGCACCCTTTTACCGTGATTTGAATTTCTACATCCACGTCGCGATCTTTAAATCCCTCGTCATGGAAGATTGCAAGGCTGCAGCAATTGTCAGCTTGCTGAATCTGCAGTGGAGCTGTTTCTGCCATCATAAGGTTCCACAGGATGCCTTCCTGATCGTAGGAGGGTATCACCTTTCGCACACTGGCAACATAGCGCTCCGGTAGATTTTTTAAAGTAACATTGTAATTCATAGCGGTCTCATCCTTTCTCAGCCGTTTGATGGCTGTGTCAAGGAGCAGTAAACGGCGGCCTGTTTCTTCGGCTTCCGCCTGAACCTCAGCCTGCTTCACTGCCAGAAAATCAGCTAATGCCTGAGGATTATCGTAGTTCTTCAGGATTTCCCCAATTGGAACAAGGCCAAACCCCATATCCTTGAGGGCTATGATTCTGCCAGCAATCGGCAGTTGGTCCTCCCCATAGTAACGATAGCCGGTAAAACTATCCGTGGTTTTAGGCACTAACAGGCCGATCTCATCGTAATGCCGAAGCATACGTATACTAATCCTTGATAATTTTGAAAAATCACCTATTTTCAGCATTTTTATTTCCTCACATATATGTGTTTATTGAGCTCAACTTCAGTATAGAGTATACCACAATGTAAGAGTCAATGGGGATTTTAGATTATTTACAATCAGATGACCTTTTTGTACCTGTATGAGAGGGAATAGTACTTTCTTCCATTGGTGGGAAATTTAATACACCAATACCCTAATTCGCTACATGGGATTAATAAAAGCAATTTTTTATACTATACTTCCAAGGTAAAGTTTAAGTTAATATATTGCTTTTTGGAAAGGAGGCTTCGGAAAAATCTCTTAATAACAATAAATTATGCAATTCAGATTATTATTTTGTAGCTTAACGGATCGCTTGTACAGCAGATGGAGAAGAAGTAATGAAATTAAGCAGGGTTTGTGACTTCTTTAATAAAGATGATGCAGCAAATAAAGGCGGAGATTATAATGACTGCGCAGGGTTCCGTGAGTGAATACATTTTGATAAAAAACGCTTATTATATTTGTAATATTACGGATGTTATAGGGGCGTTATATGTACTGTTATAACTTAAAAGATGAATTTTACAGTAGGGATGTTGTCCCTAAATAAAAAGTTTCAAAGTTTAACAATTATGAAAAGGGTTAGGACCTTCATCTTTCACAGGAAAAGCAGTTGGGACTAATATGAATAGGATGCCCTTTAAATCCAGTAATAAAAGGGGATCTAAAAATAGGAGGATAACATATGCAAACAATGAAACACCGTAAAAGCAGCAAAATAATCAGCTTGCTCTTGGTGATGGTTTTAGCGATGTTCCCGATAAGGATATTTGCGGAGGAGACTGGGGAGGTTACGGTAAGCAATGCCAAAGACTTTATTCAGGCAGTTAACAGTAATAATGCCTGGAAAATTACGCTTGCCGATAATATTGTTATAGAGTATGGAATGACAAATTCGCAGGGCAATTGGAACAGTAATTATCAAAGTACGGCTCAGCCGGGTTTTTCTGGACAACCGCAAGGGATTTTGGTTGGAAATAAAGCAAATGCCGGTGGTAACGGCAGCTTTGTAATCGATGGCCAGAACCAATATAAGATTATATTTAAGTGGCCCCATACGATTGTCGAGAATGGCAATTTTTATTTTCCTAACGCGAGTAAGGTAAAGTCATTTACAATGAAAGATATTACATGGTACGGCAGTAGTGAGGTTGGCTGTTATTTTCCAGCCGGTAATGTCATGAATGATGTGCAGATTACCTTTGATCATGTTACTTACAAAGGACCGGGTATGGGCGATATTGCTATATATTCGGCTTATAAACCGCAGGTATTGTTTAGAGACTGCGACATTACGATGAGTTACCGCAATGGATCGGGAGGTAGCGGAGTAGATTCAGATGGATATGGAGGAAGTTTGCCGTCATCTGGCTCTGCGTCTTATGGAGCTTTGTGGCAGGATACCCACGCTTCTGAAACCATTGCCGCAAATTTTATTACATTTGAAGGAAGTAACACCATCGCCAAACATGACTCTCCGGCAGACGGCGGGGGTGTTCTTGGTGATATTGATCCGATCTTCTATATTTACTGGTATGGGGACAGCTACGTGAAGGTAGCAGACGGCGCTTCTCTTATCATTAAGGATGAGGCGGGAAAAACAAAGCAATCTACCTATACAACCGGTTTAATTGGTACCTATACATCTGCCCACTCCACTCCGTTTATCGTTGGAGAAAATGCTGTGTTTGAATATCACCATGTAGGCGGGGGCAATGGATTCATTACCGATTACTACAAACTTGGCAGCCTTATAATTGGGGATCAGGCAAGTGTTGTCTTCGATATCAAGGCTGATAAAAAGTTTAATACAAATGATGTAAGCAATCTTCCTGCCTATTTTACGGCGGACTCAATTCGTGTTGGTGAAGGGGCAAAGTGGACATATGTTGTGGATTATGCTGATTCAGCTGCCAATGCCAACAACTCGATGGTCAGTGCAAACACTATCAGCATTGCAGACGGTGCCGAAGTAAACCTTATTGCCAAGAATAATTCGCAAGCAGAATCCCTGATTACCTTACGTGACAGCAGCCCCAGCATTTCATTTACAAATCCCCAAAATGTTTTATTGTTCAATAGCAAGAGCGACTCAAGCTCTTATGTAATCAAGAGCTCAAGCAATGCAAGTTTGAACATAAAAACAAATGGGATTCGTTCCTGGGTGTCTTTAGCTGAAAACAATGTGTCTATCACAGGGAATATCAATCCAGGAAATCAGGTAGCCCTTGAAAACAACTACGTAACCTCCCCGGATGCCCCTTACCAGTGGGTGCTGGATGGAGCACAATACTCAGCAACTCTAAGATCTGGGGCAAATGCTGAAATTATAAACTATTCTCAGGGTTATGGTGATGTTTTCAATCTGTCAGGTACTAATGCGTTAAAAAACATTAACGTATTGGAACTACGGGCAAAAACTGCTTTGACAAGTGGCAGCGTTTTATACGAAATCTGGGATGGTACATCTGTCAGCAGTTTCCCGGCCGAAATTGGCGGTCCATTCCCTGTTTCAGGTCCGAAGAACAATGATTACAGCTATTTAATTCCAAAGGAAATACAATTAGGAAGCGGAGAAGATCATTATATCTTTGACAGGGAATATACACTGAATCAGTTACCGGTTAATGCAGCAATTTCTGATTGGACACTGACAATGAGCGATACTGAAAATGGTTTGGGAACGAACACGCTCTATTATGCTGTTGACAACCGAGGGGCGATTCCTGGAACTGATCCGGATGGGATCCCAGACTATCAGCAGCCTTATTCAACGGTAAAAGTATTCTATAGTCTTTATGACGGAACCGTTGGGGATCCTCAGCCTGTCAGTGAGTTGGAGAATATAGAAATAGCTACCTTATATGAAAAAGTCGGTTCGGCAGGCATTTATATTGCAACTAAAACCCAGACATATCATGCAGAAAACTACGTGTTTGACGATATTTTGACCAATGATGAGTGGGATAATAAAGGCGGCCTTTCACCCTATCAGTTGGAAGACAGGGAAATTTCCTTTACCTATCCTGAGGACATAGAGAAAGATCCCATACCAGATGGGAAATTAGTACTCGTTTATTCGCTGGATATAAAAGATAAAAACGATATTAACGGAAATGGCAATGAAGATGAGCCGAATGGTATTCCCGATTGGCAGGAAACTGAAACCGAAGGAGGCAACGAAACCGGTGGGGAACCTGAAACTGGCGGAGGAACGGAAACCGGAGGGGGAAGTGAAACCGGAGGAGGAAACGAAACTGGCGGAGGAAACGAAACTGGCGGAGGAAGTGAAACCGGCGGAGGAAGTGAAACTGGTGGAGGAAGTGAAACCGGCGGAGGAAACGAAACTGGCGGAGGAAGTGAAACCGGAGGAGGAAACGAAACTGGCGGAGGAAGTGAAACCGG